>NZ_JBFTZZ010000043.1:0-45689 GCF_056406515.1 Rhizobium sp. P1_B8
AAGACGAAGACGTCTCTGACGGCAGCGATCACGAAGTACTTCGGTGAGTACAAGGCGTACGATCAGATCGACGCGGCTCCGGAAGAAAAGGCCCGTGGCATCACCATCTCGACGGCGCACGTCGAGTATGAGACGCCGGCCCGCCACTACGCGCACGTCGACTGCCCCGGCCACGCCGACTACGTCAAGAACATGATCACCGGTGCTGCCCAGATGGACGGCGCGATCCTGGTGTGCTCGGCCGCTGACGGCCCGATGCCGCAGACGCGCGAACACATCCTGCTGGCYCGCCAGGTCGGCGTTCCGGCAATCGTKGTGTTCCTRAACAAGGTCGACCAGGTWGACGACGCCGAGCTTCTCGAACTGGTCGAGCTCGAAGTTCGCGAACTGCTGTCGTCCTACGACTTCCCGGGCGACGATATCCCGGTCGTCAAGGGTTCGGCMCTTGCTGCTCTYGAAGATTCGGACAAGAAGATCGGCGAAGACGCGATCCGCGAGCTGATGGCTGCTGTTGACGCCTACATCCCGACGCCTGAGCGTCCGATCGACCAGCCGTTCCTGATGCCGATCGAAGACGTGTTCTCGATCTCGGGCCGCGGCACGGTTGTGACCGGCCGCGTCGAGCGTGGCATTGTCAAGGTTGGCGAAGAAGTCGAGATCGTCGGCATCCGTCCGACCTCGAAGACGACGGTGACCGGCGTTGAAATGTTCCGCAAGCTGCTCGATCAGGGCCAGGCTGGCGACAACATCGGTGCGCTGATCCGCGGTGTGAACCGTGACGGCGTCGAGCGTGGCCAGATCCTGGCCAAGCCCGGCTCTGTCAAGCCGCACAAGAAGTTCATGGCAGAAGCCTACATCCTGACGAAGGAAGAGGGTGGCCGTCATACGCCGTTCTTCACCAACTACCGTCCGCAGTTCTACTTCCGCACGACCGACGTGACGGGCATTGTGACGCTGCCGGAAGGCACGGAGATGGTGATGCCGGGCGACAACGTCACGGTTGCCGTCGAGCTGATCGTTCCGATCGCGATGGAAGAAAAGCTGCGCTTCGCGATCCGCGAAGGCGGCCGCACCGTCGGCGCCGGAACGTAACTGAAGGTAAGTCGTGTCCCTAAGTGGTGACACGCGGATAACAGACACAAGGATAAAGTCGAATGAACGGCCAGAATATCCGCATCCGCCTGAAGGCGTTCGATCACCGGATTCTCGATGCCTCCACGCGCGAGATCGTATCGACGGCTAAGCGCACCGGTGCAAGCGTCCGGGGCCCCGTTCCGCTTCCGACCCGCATCGAGAAGTTTACGGTCAACCGGTCCCCGCACATCGACAAGAAGAGCCGCGAACAGTTCGAGATGCGCACGCATAAGCGCCTTCTCGATATCGTTGACCCGACCCCGCAGACGGTAGACGCGCTGATGAAGCTCGATCTCGCCGCCGGTGTCGATGTTGAGATCAAGCTCTGAGACCTCGGGTCTTCGGGCTGAGTGAGAAGGATTGAACCGATGCGTTCAGGTGTGATTGCACAGAAGGTGGGAATGACCCGCGTCTATAACGACGCCGGCGAGCATGTCCCGGTAACGGTACTGCGTATGGAAGGCTGCCAGGTCGTAGCCACGCGCACTGTCGAAAAGAATGGCTATACCGCAGTTCAGCTCGGTGCCGGCCAGGCGAAGGTGAAGAACACGTCGAAGGCGATGCGTGGCCACTTTGCCATTGCCAACGTCGAGCCGAAGGCCAAGCTCACTGAATTCCGCGTGTCGGAAGATCAGCTGCTCGAGATCGGCACTGAGATCAAGGCGGGTCACTTTGCAGCCGGTCAGCTCGTCGACGTGACGGGCACGACGATCGGTAAGGGTTTTGCCGGCGCCATGAAGCGCCACGGTTTCGGCGGTCTGCGTGCCACGCACGGTGTGTCGGTGTCTCACCGCTCGCACGGTTCGACCGGCTCGCGCCAGGATCCGGGCAAGGTTTTCAAGAACAAGAAGATGGCTGGTCACATGGGCCAGACGCGCGTCACGACGCAGAACCTGGAAGTGGTTTCGACCGACGAAGATCGTGGTCTGATCCTGATCAAGGGTGCTGTTCCTGGTTCCAAGGGTGCTTGGATCATCGTGCGCGACGCCGTCAAGTCGGCCGCGAAGTAAGGGAGCCAGATCAATGGAATTCAACGTCAAGACCCTCGAGGGAAAAGACGCCGGGAAGGTTTCCCTTTCGGACGCGATTTTCGGCCTCGAGCCCCGTGAAGACATTCTCGCCCGCGTCATTCGCTGGCAGCTTGCCAAGAAGCAGCAGGGCACGCACAAGGCTAAGGGCCGCGCTGAAGTTTCGCGCACCGGCGCCAAGATGTACAAGCAGAAGGGTACGGGCCGCGCCCGCCACCATTCGGCTCGCGCTCCGCAGTTCCGCGGCGGCGGCAAGGCCCACGGCCCGGTCGTCCGCAGCCACGAGCACGATCTTCCGAAGAAGGTTCGTGCACTCGGCCTTCGCCACGCCCTTTCGGCCAAGATCAAGGCCGATGACGTCATCGTCATCGACAACCTGGTTGCCACCGAAGCCAAGACCAAGGCTCTCGCGTCCGTTTTCGAGACGCTCGGCCTGACCAACGCCCTCTTCATCGGCGGCGCAGAGCTTGACGGCAACTTCAAGCTCGCAGCTCAGAACATCCCGAACATCGATGTTCTGCCGATCCAGGGCATCAACGTTTACGACATCGTGCGCCGCGGCAAGCTCGTGCTTTCCAAGGCTGCGGTTGAAGCGCTAGAGGAGCGATTCAAGTGACCGATCTTCGCCACTACGATGTGATCGTCTCTCCGGCGATCACCGAAAAATCCACGCTGGTATCCGAAAACAACCAGGTTGTTTTCAATGTCGCCAAGCAGGCGACGAAGCCGGAAATCAAGGCTGCGGTCGAGGCGCTGTTCGGCGTCAAGGTCACGGCTGTCAACACTCTGCTGCGCAAGGGCAAGACCAAGCGGTTCCGCGGTTTCGTCGGCAAGCAGAAGGACGTGAAGAAGGCTGTTGTGACGCTGGCTGAAGGCCAGACGATCGACGTCTCCACCGGTCTCTGAGGTATAAGAAAATGGCATTGAAAACATTCAATCCGATCACCCCGAGCCAGCGCCAGCTGGTCATCGTCGACCGCTCGGCCCTCTACAAGGGCAAGCCGGTCAAGGCGTTGACGGAAGGTCTGACCAAGAGCGGCGGTCGTAACAACCTCGGTCGCATCACCGCCCGCTTCATCGGCGGCGGTCACAAGCGCACCTATCGTCTGATCGACTTCAAGCGTCGCAAGTTCGACATCGAAGGCACGGTCGAGCGTATCGAATACGATCCGAACCGCACGGCTTTCATCGCGCTGGTGAACTATGCTGACGGCGAAAAGGCTTATATCCTCGCTCCTCAGCGCCTGGCTGCCGGTGACAAGGTTATCGCTTCCGAGAAGGCTGTCGACGTCAAGCCCGGCAACACTATGCCGCTGCAGTTCATCCCGGTCGGCTCCATCATCCACAACGTGGAAATGAAGCCGGGCAAGGGTGGTCAGATCGCTCGCTCCGCCGGTGGCTACGCACAGCTCGTCGGCCGCGACCAGGGCATGGCGATCCTTCGCCTGAACTCCGGTGAACAGCGTCTCGTTCATGGCTCCTGCCTTGCTTCGATCGGCGCCGTCTCCAACCCTGACCACGCCAACATCAACGACGGCAAGGCCGGTCGTACCGTTTGGCGCGGCAAGCGTCCGCATAACCGCGGTGTTGTCATGAACCCGGTCGACCATCCGCACGGCGGTGGTGAAGGCCGCACTTCCGGTGGTCGCCATCCGGTGACACCGTGGGGCAAGCCGACCAAGGGCAAGCGCACCCGGTCGAACAAGTCGACCGACAAGATGATCATGCGCTCGCGTCATCAGCGTAAGAAGTAAGAGAGGAAGTCTCCAATGGCTCGTTCAGTATGGAAAGGTCCGTTCGTTGACGGCTATCTTCTCAAGAAGGCTGAGAAGGTTCGTGAAGGCGGTCGCAGTGAAGTGATCAAGATCTGGAGCCGTCGCTCCACGATCCTGCCGCAGTTCGTCGGTCTCACCTTCGGCGTCTACAACGGCAGCAAGCATATCCCGGTCAGCGTCAATGAAGACATGGTCGGCCACAAATTCGGTGAATTCTCTCCGACCCGCACCTACTACGGTCACGGCGCGGACAAGAAGGCGAAGAGGAAGTAACAATGGGCAAGGCAAAAGCCGAACGCCGGCTGAAGGACAACGAGGCGCAAGCAGTCGCCCGCACGCTCCGCGTCAGCCCCCAGAAGCTCAACCTGGTTGCTGCGGCTATCCGCGGCAAGAAGGTCGAGCGCGCACTCGCTGAGCTGGAGTTCTCCCGCAAGCGCATCGCAGGCGCCGTCAAGAAGACGCTCGAATCTGCGATCGCCAACGCCGAGAACAACCACGATCTCGACGTCGACTCGCTGGTTGTCGCCGAGGCCTATGTGGGCAAGTCGATCGTCATGAAGCGTTTCCACGCTCGTGGCCGCGGTCGTGCGTCGCGCATTGAAAAGCCCTTCGCGCACCTGACGATCGTCGTTCGTGAAGTGCAGGCAGCAGAGGAGGCCGCATAATGGGTCAGAAAATCAATCCAATCGGTTTCCGCCTCGGCATCAACCGTACCTGGGATAGCCGCTGGTTTGCGGACAATGCCGAGTACGGCCAGCTGCTGCACGAAGACCTGAAGATGCGCAAGTTCGTCATGAGCGAACTGAAGCAGGCCGGGATCTCCAAGGTGGTCATCGAGCGTCCGCACAAGAAGTGCCGCGTCACGATCCACTCGGCACGTCCGGGCCTGATCATCGGCCGCAAGGGCGCAGACATCGACAAGCTCCGCAAGAAGCTGTCGGAGATGACGAATTCGGAAACGCACCTCAACATCGTCGAAGTGCGCAAGCCCGAAGTCGATGCGACGCTGGTCGCTCAGTCGATCGCCCAGCAGCTCGAGCGTCGCGTGGCTTTCCGCCGCGCCATGAAGCGCGCCGTTCAGTCGGCGATGCGTCTTGGCGCCGAAGGCATCAAGATCACCTGCGCCGGCCGTCTCGGCGGTGCTGAAATCGCCCGTACGGAATGGTACCGCGAAGGTCGTGTGCCGTTGCACACGCTGCGCGCCGACATCGACTACGGCACGGCTGAAGCAGAAACCGCATTCGGCATCTGCGGCATCAAGGTCTGGATCTTCAAGGGAGAAATCCTTGAGCATGATCCGATGGCTTCCGAGCGCCGTGCGATGGAAGGTGACGCCCAGGGTCCGGCAAGCCGTGATCGTGACCGCGACAGAGACCGTCGCCGCGACAACGCTTGATAGCGCGCGTGGCAGAGAAGTTCGGAGAATAAGAAAATGTTGCAGCCAAAGCGTACCAAGTACCGCAAGCAGTTCAAGGGCCGCATCAAGGGCGTCGCCAAGGGCGGTTCTGACCTGGCATTCGGCGAATTCGGCCTGAAGGCACAGGAACCCAACCGCGTCAACGCGCGCGAGATCGAAGCGGCCCGCCGCGCGATCACGCGTTATATGAAGCGCGCCGGCCGTGTATGGATCCGCGTGTTCCCGGACGTTCCGGTAACCGCAAAGCCGACCGAAGTCCGTATGGGTAAGGGTAAGGGCTCCGTTGAATACTGGGCATGCAAGGTCAAGCCCGGCCGTATGATGTTCGAGATCGACGGTGTCAGCGAAGAAATCGCCCGTGAGGCGCTTCGCCTCGGCTCTGCCAAGCTCTCGGTCAAGACGCGCTTCGTTCAGCGCATTGCAGAGTAAGGGATTGAGCTCATGAAAGCCTCAGACGTTCGCGCGTTCAGCGCTGACCAACTCAAGGACGAGCTTGCCAAGCTGAAGAAGGAGCAGTTCAACCTGCGCTTTCAGAAGGCAACCGGCCAGCTCGAAAAGTCCTCGCGCATCAACGAAGTCCGCAAGGACATCGCCCGCGTGAAAACCATTGCCCGCCAGAAGGCGGCAGAAGTTAAGGCCTAAAGGAAGAAAAATATGCCGAAGCGCATCCTGCAGGGCGTCGTCGTTGGCGACAAGAACGAGAAGACGGTAGTGGTTCGTGTCGAGCGTCGTTTCGCTCACCCGCTGCTCCAGAAGACCGTTCGTCGTTCCAAGAAGTACAAGGCCCACGACGAGAACAACCAGTACAAGATCGGCGATACCGTATCCATCGAGGAATGCGCGCCGATTTCCAAGGACAAGCGCTGGACGGTGATTTCCGCCCAGGGCAAGTGACAGAATTTTGCGCGAGGCCTTGCGTCTCGCCGAAATATCTGTATGAAGCAGCGTCAGAACGCTCGAATGCCGGGCGTTCTTTTGCTTTGAGCGCACGGAAGGTCCCGTTCGGGAAACCACCCTGGCACGATCGATCCCGCGCTATTCAGCTATTGCCGCGTCTGTGCTGCCGTCATGGCAGCTCGGCCGGCGAAAATTTTCATAAGCCGGAGTAGGGGGCTAGCCCAACCATTCCGGTAAACCAAGAAGGCGACCTGATATGATTCAGATGCAAACAAACCTCGACGTCGCGGATAATTCCGGCGCACGTCGTGTCATGTGCATCAAGGTGCTGGGCGGCTCGAAGCGCAAGTATGCCTCGATCGGCGACGTCATCGTCGTTTCGATCAAGGAAGCGATCCCGCGCGGCCGTGTGAAGAAGGGTGACGTGATGAAGGCGGTTGTCGTTCGCACCGCCAAGGATATCCGTCGTCCGGATGGCTCCGTCATCCGCTTCGACACCAACGCAGCAGTCCTCATCGACAACAAGAAAGAGCCGATCGGCACCCGTATCTTCGGACCGGTTCCGCGCGAACTTCGCGCCAAGAACCACATGAAGATCATCTCGCTGGCTCCCGAAGTACTGTAAGGAGCGAAGCGATGCAGAAGATTCGTAAGGGCGACAAGGTCGTCATGCTCGCTGGCAAGGACAAGGGCCGTACCGGCGAAGTTGTTCAGGTCATGCCGAAGGAAGATCGTGCCGTTGTTCGTGGCGTCAACGTCGTCAAGCGCCACCAGCGCCAGACGCAGACCCAGGAAGCCGGCATCATCAACAAGGAAGCCCCGGTTCACCTGTCCAACGTTGCAATCATCGACAAGGACGGCAAGCCGACCCGCGTCGGTTTCAAGGTTGTTGACGGCAAGAAGGTCCGTGTGGCCAAGCGTTCTGGAGAAGTGATCGATGGCTGAGGCAAAATATGAGCCGCGGCTCAAGAAGGAATATGTCGAGCGCATCCGCAAGGCGATGCAGGAGCAGTTCTCCTACGCCAACGAGATGATGATCCCGAAGCTCGACAAGATCGTGATCAACATGGGTGTCGGCGAAGCGACCGCTGACTCGAAGAAGCCGACGGTAGCTGCCGCCGACCTCGCTGCGATCGCCGGCCAGAAGCCGGTCATCACCCGCGCACGTAACTCTATCGCAGGCTTCAAGGTCCGCGAACAGATGCCGATCGGCGCGAAGGTCACCCTGCGCGGCGCCCGCATGTACGAGTTCATGGACCGCCTCGTGAACATCGCGCTCCCGCGCGTTCGCGACTTCCGCGGCCTGAACCCGAAGAGCTTTGACGGCCGTGGCAACTTCGCCATGGGCATCAAGGAGCACATTGTGTTCCCTGAGATCAACTACGACAAGGTTGATCAGATGTGGGGCATGGACATCATCGTTTGCACGACGGCGACGACCGACGACGAAGCACGGGCTCTTCTGAAAGAGTTCAGCTTCCCGTTCCGTCAATAACCGTAACGACGAGCGTAGAAAAGGAACCTGACATGGCGAAGACAAGCGCAGTTGAAAAGAACAAGCGCCGCCGTACTACGGTCGCCAACCAGGCCGCTAAGCGGGCTGGTTTGAAGGCGATCATCATGAACCAGGCTCTTCCGATCGAAGAGCGGTTCAAGGCCTCGATCAAGCTGGCATCCCTGCCGCGTGATGGATCGAAGACCCGTATTCGCAACCGTTGCGAAGTTTCGGGGCGTCCGCGCGCATATTACCGCAAACTGCGCATGTCGCGTATTGCGCTGCGTGAACTCGGCAATCTCGGCAAGGTGCCGGGTATCGTCAAGTCGAGCTGGTAAGGAGCAGGTTACATGACAATGACTGATCCGTTGGGCGATATGCTCACTCGCATCCGTAACGGCGCTTCCCGCCGCAAGTCGTCGGTCTCGACGCCTGCTTCGAAGCTCCGTGCACGTGTTCTCGATGTTCTGCAGTCCGAAGGCTACATCCGTGGCTATTCCGTTGTCGATTTCGGCAATGGCAAGTCGGAACTCAGCATCGAGCTGAAATATTACGAAGGCGCATCGGTGATCCGTGAGATCGGCCGTGTGTCCAAGCCGGGCCGCCGGGTTTATGTCTCGGTCAAGTCCATTCCGCAGGTCGCGAACGGTCTCGGCATCACCATCCTTTCGACTCCGAAGGGTGTGATGGCCGATCACCAGGCTCGCGAACAGAACGTTGGTGGCGAGGTTCTTTGCTCGGTCTTCTAAGATCGGGCAGGGATCTCCATAGCGAACAGACAGGATTGAAACATGTCTCGTATCGGTAAAAAGCCCGTTCAGGTGCCTGCTGGGATCACGGCTACGGTCGATGGCCAGAAGGTGACTGCAAAGGGCCCGAAGGGCGAGCTGTTTTTCGTTGCTAACGACGAAATCAGCCTCAAGCTTGAAAATAACGCCGTCGTCGTGACGCCGGTGAACCAGACCAAGGATGCGCGCGCAAAGTGGGGCATGTCCCGCACGATGATCGAAGGCATCTTCAAGGGCGTCAAGGACGGTTTCGAGCGCAAGCTTGAAATCAACGGCGTCGGTTACCGCGCCGCCATGCAGGGCAAGAACCTGCAGCTCGCTCTCGGTTTCAGCCACGACGTGATCTACGAGCCGCCGGTCGGTATCTCGATCGTTGTTCCGAAGCCGACGGAAATCGTCGTCAGCGGCATCAACAAGCAGCAGGTCGGTCA
Organism: Rhizobium sp. P1_B8; assembly: GCF_056406515.1. NCBI lineage: Bacteria > Pseudomonadati > Pseudomonadota > Alphaproteobacteria > Hyphomicrobiales > Rhizobiaceae > Rhizobium > Rhizobium sp. P1_B8. The sequence goes on from NZ_JBFTZZ010000043.1 coordinate 8,966, forward strand.
GGTTGCCGCCGAAATCCGCGAATATCGCGGTCCCGAGCCTTACAAGGGCAAGGGCGTCAAGTACGCTGACGAGCGGATCGTCCGCAAAGAAGGCAAGAAGAAGTAAGGATCACGCGAAATGGCTAGCAGGAAAGAAGCACTTGCACGTCGTGCCAACCGCGTGCGCCGTCATCTCAAGTCGGTGGCCAATGGCCGTCCGCGCCTGTCGGTTCATCGCTCCTCGAAGAACATCTACGCCCAGGTCATCGATGATGTGGCCGGCAAGACGCTTGCGTCTGCCTCCACTCTCGAGAAGGATCTGCGCGGTTCTCTGAAGACCGGTGCCGATACCGCCGCCGCTGCCGTTGTGGGCAAGCTCCTCGCAGAGCGCGCCTCCAAGGCCGGTGTTACGGAAGTCGTGTTCGACCGTGGCGCCTTCATCTATCACGGCCGCATCAAGGCTCTCGCCGAAGCGGCCCGCGAAGGCGGTCTCACCTTCTGATCAGTTTCCGGCCGAACGCTCAAGCGCCGGCCGGATTTTCGCCGGACCGCAGGCAATCTCCGAAAGGGGAGGCTGATGCGGTCCACATTTGTTTGCCGATTGCACCCGGAAAAGAAAAAGGAAGAGGACAATGGCACAGGAAAGAAGGCCGCAGCGGGACGACCGCCAGAGCCGTGAAGAGCGCGATAGCGAATTCGTCGACAAGCTTGTCGCGATCAACCGCGTCGCCAAGGTCGTCAAGGGCGGCCGTCGTTTTGGTTTCGCAGCACTCGTCGTCGTCGGCGACCAGAAGGGCCGCGTCGGCTTCGGCCATGGCAAGGCACGTGAAGTGCCGGAAGCCATCCGCAAGGCAACCGAAGCCGCCAAGCGCGAGCTGATCTTCGTACCGCTGCGTGACGGCCGTACGCTGCATCACGATGTTCATGGCCGCCACGGCGCCGGCAAGGTTCTGCTGCGCTCGGCCAAAGTCGGTACCGGCATCATCGCCGGCGGTCCGATGCGCGCCGTATTCGAGACGCTCGGCATGCACGACGTCGTCGCCAAGTCGACCGGTTCGTCGAACCCCTACAACATGGTTCGCGCCACCTTCGACGCTCTGAAGCACCAGGTTCACCCGAAGGACATCGCAGCTCAGCGCGGCATCAAGTATGCAACGCTGCAGGCTCGTCGTGGCGCCTCCGGCAACGCCTCTGAAGAATAAGAGGAGTTTGACAGATGGCCAAGGCTACCAAGAAGGCTGAAGCGAAGACTGTCACGATCGAACAGATCGGCAGCCCGATCCGCCGTCCGGACGTCCAGCAGCGCACGCTGATCGGTCTCGGACTGAACAAGATGCACCGTCGCCGCACGCTGGAGGATACTCCTTCGGTTCGTGGCATGATCCGTGCTGTCCAGCATCTCGTTCGCGTCGTCGACGAGAAGTGAGACGGAGGAAACGCTCATGAAACTCAATGAAATCAAGGACAACGAAGGCTCGACCCACAGCCGCAAGCGCCTCGGCCGCGGTATCGGTTCGGGCTCGGGCAAGACAGGTGGTCGCGGCGTGAAGGGTCAGAAGTCCCGTTCGGGCGTCGCCATCAACGGCTTCGAAGGCGGCCAGATGCCGATCTATCGTCGCCTGCCGAAGCGCGGCTTCAACAACATTTTCGCTTCCGATTTTGTTGTCGTGTCGCTGGCCCGTATCCAGACGGCGATCGACGCCGGCAAGCTCGATGCCAAGACGACCGTTGACGCAGCTGCCCTCAAGGCTGCTGGTGTCATCCGCCGCGTCAAGGACGGCGTTCGCGTTCTCGCCGACGGCGAGATCAAGGCCAAGATCACCATCGTCGTTGCAGGCGCCTCCAAGCCTGCTGTCGAGAAGATCGAAAAGGCCGGCGGCACCGTGACGCTGCTTTCGGCTCCGGCTGCAGCCGAATAAATAATCTGATGATATATCGCCCGGGGTGCTTCACACCGGGCGATTTTGCTCCCATATGTGGGCCTCACAAAAACTTGGCTGGCGCGCCCGCGTCATGCCGGTAAGACTCGAAAACAAGGGTGAGGCAAGGGGTTGCGCCGCAATCCGTCCTGAGCCCGGTTTTGAATAATTTCATACTGATTCCGGGTCCGGTCTGTCCCCCAGAGACGCCGGAATTGGTAGCGCGGAGAAACGCATGGCTTCTGCAGCGGAACAATTGGCATCCAACCTCAATTTTTCGACCTTCGCCAAAGCAGAGGATTTGAAGAAGCGCCTGTGGTTCACACTGGCAGCTCTCCTCGTCTACCGACTCGGCACGCATATTCCGCTTCCGGGTCTCAATCCCGAAGCCTATGCCCAGGCTTTCCGCGGCCAGTCAGGCGGCATTCTCGGCCTTTTCAACATGTTCTCGGGCGGCGCTGTTCAGCGCATGGCGATCTTCGCGCTCGGCATCATGCCCTATATCTCCGCTTCGATCATCGTGCAGCTCATGACCTCGGTGGTGCCGGCGCTCGAAAACCTCAAGAAGGAAGGCGAGCAGGGCCGTAAGATCATCAACCAGTATACCCGCTATGGTACCGTCATCCTCGGTGCGCTTCAGGCCTATGGCATTGCCGCCGGCCTTGAAAGCGGCCAGGGCCTCGTCGTCGAGCCAGGCTGGTTCTTCCGTGTTTCCACCGTTCTGACGCTGCTCGGCGGTACGATGTTCCTGATGTGGCTCGGCGAGCAGATCACCTCGCGCGGCATCGGCAACGGCATCTCGCTGATCATTTTCGCCGGCATCGCCGCCGGCCTTCCCACTGCTCTTGCCGGCACGCTCGAACTCGGCCGCACCGGTGCGCTGTCGACCTTCCTCATCCTGCTCGTCATCGTCGTCGCGATCGCCGTCATCGGCATCATCGTCTTCGTCGAGCGCGCCCAGCGCCGGCTGCTGATTCAGTATCCGAAGCGTCAGGTTGGTAATCGGATGTTCCAGGGCGATACCTCGCACCTGCCGCTGAAGCTCAACACTTCAGGTGTCATTCCGGCGATCTTCGCGTCGTCGCTGCTGCTGCTGCCGGCAACGGTCGCGGGTTTCGCCAACACCACGGCAATGCCCTCCTGGGCGACATCGATCGTCGCGGCCCTCGGCCATGGCCAGCCGCTCTACATGGTGCTGTACGGCGCGCTGATCGCCTTCTTCGCCTTCTTCTATACGGCCATCGTCTTCAATCCGAAGGACACGGCCGACAATTTGAAGAAGCATGGCGGCTTCATTCCCGGCATCCGTCCGGGCGAGCGCACCGCCGAATATATCGACTATGTGCTGACCCGCATCACGGTGATCGGCGCGATCTATCTGGTCTTCGTCTGCATTCTCCCAGAGATTCTGGTGTCGCAAACCGGCATTCCATTAGCCCTTGGTGGGACTTCGCTTTTGATCGTGGTTAGCGTAACTCTTGATACGGTTGCACAGATCCAGGGTCACCTGATCGCTCAGCAATACGAAGGCCTGATCAAGAAATCGAAGTTGCGTGGAGGAAAGAGGGGGCGATGAGACTTATCCTTTTGGGGCCGCCGGGCGCGGGTAAGGGAACCCAGGCCCAGCGGATCGTGGAAAAGCACGGCATTCCGCAGCTTTCCACGGGGGACATGCTGCGTGCAGCGGTTAACGCCGGTACGGATGTCGGCAAGCGCGCGAAGGCGGTCATGGACGCCGGCAAGCTCGTCTCGGATGAGATCGTCATTGCCATCGTTTCCGAGCGCATCGATCAACCCGATTGCGCCAACGGCTTCATTCTCGACGGCTTCCCCAGGACGCTTGTCCAGGCTGATGCCACCGAGGCGATGCTGAGGGCAAAGGGTCTCGGCCTCTCCGTCGTCATTGAATTCCGTGTCGATGATGACGAGTTGATCCGACGTGTTGCCGGTCGCTACTCCTGTGCACAGTGTGGCAGCGTCTATCACGATACCGATAAGGTTCCGGCTGCTGAGGGCGTGTGCGACAAGTGCGGTTCGACGCACTTCAAGCGCCGTCCCGATGACACCCCGGAGACCATGACGGCTCGGCTGCAGGTCTACTACAAGGAAACCTCGCCGCTGATCGGCTATTACCATGCCAAGGGCAAGCTCAAGTCCGTGGACGGCATGGCAGAGATCGATCAGGTGACGGCCGAGGTCGAAAGCATTCTTTCCAAGCTTTAAGGCTTTGAAAATAAACTTGGCGGAACGGTTGCTTTTCAGCAGTGATTCCGCTAAACACCGCGCCAACTCGCGACATTCCATGCGATCGGCGCGGATTTCCCAGGGAAGTCCGGGTGCGGTCGTTTTGACATGTTGCGGACGTAAATCTGAACGGGCGGTTCTCAAGAGCCGCATAACGAAGCCCACTTGCCGGATGGCAACTGGAATGCAAGGAGAACAGGCGTGGCACGTATCGCTGGCGTCAACATCCCGACTGCGAAGCGCGTTGTTATCGCGCTGACCTACATTCACGGGATCGGTCCGAAATTCGCACAGGAAATCGTCGAAAAGGTCGGTATCCCGGCCGAACGTCGTGTGCATCAGCTGACGGACGCAGAAGTCCTTCAGATCCGCGAAGCCATCGACCGCGACTATCAGGTTGAAGGCGATCTTCGTCGTGATACCGCGATGAACATCAAGCGTCTGATGGACCTCGGCTGCTACCGCGGCCTGCGTCATCGCCGCGGCCTTCCGGTTCGCGGTCAGCGCACGCACACCAATGCCCGCACCCGCAAGGGTCCGGCAAAGGCAATCGCTGGCAAGAAGAAGTAATTTCCGGGAAACCGGGGTGGGGAGGCTGGCGGTCTGCGCCGGCCTCTTTTGAGTTTGGAGCGGGACCATATAGGCGCCGTTCCGGTGTAGCCGCTGGCATTACGGCGGTGAAGAGATCAACGAAAGGAATACCATGGCTAAGGAAGCCGTCCGCGTTCGCCGTCGCGAGCGCAAGAACATCTCGTCGGGTGTCGCTCACGTCAACTCGACCTTCAACAACACGATGATCACCATCACCGACGCGCAGGGCAATGCGATCGCCTGGTCGTCGGCTGGCGCCAAGGGCTTCAAGGGCTCGCGCAAGTCGACCCCGTTCGCCGCCCAGATCGCTGCCGAAGACTGCGCCAAGAAGGCCCAGGAGCACGGCATGAAGTCGCTGGAAGTCGAAGTTTGCGGTCCGGGTTCGGGTCGTGAATCGGCTCTGCGCGCGCTCCAGGCTGCAGGTTTCATGATCACGTCCATCCGCGACGTGACTCCGATCCCGCACAATGGCTGCCGTCCGCGCAAGAAGCGCCGCGTCTGATCATCGCTCTCGTCACCGGTGAGCGCCTTCGCGCTCCCGGTGGTTTTCAAGCTCGGTTGCCACGATTGGATGGTGGCAACGAACGGAAGGCAAACTCATGATTCAGAAGAACTGGCAGGAACTGATCAAGCCGAACAAGGTGGAGTTCTCTTCGAGCTCGCGCACCAGGGCGACGCTTGTTGCCGAACCGCTGGAGCGCGGCTTCGGCCTCACGCTCGGCAACGCGCTTCGCCGCGTTCTGCTCTCCTCGCTGCGCGGTGCTGCCGTCACGGCGGTGCAGATCGATGGCGTGCTGCATGAATTCTCCTCGATTCCGGGCGTCCGCGAAGACGTGACGGACATCGTGCTCAACATCAAGGAAATCGCCATCAAGATGGATGGCGATGATGCAAAGCGCATGGTCGTGCGTAAGCAGGGCCCGGGCGTTGTCACGGCTGGCGACATTCAGACGGTCGGCGATATCGAAATCCTCAACCCCGAGCATGTCATCTGCACGCTCGATGAGGGCGCCGAGATCCGCATGGAGTTCACCGTCAATAACGGCAAGGGCTATGTTCCGGCCGAACGCAATCGTGCGGAAGATGCTCCGATCGGTCTCATCCCGGTCGACAGCCTCTATTCGCCGGTCAAGAAGGTGTCCTACAAGGTTGAAAATACCCGCGAAGGACAGGTTCTCGACTACGACAAGCTGAACATGACCATCGAAACCGATGGCTCGATCACCGGCGAAGACGCCGTCGCTTTTGCGGCGCGCATCCTCCAGGATCAGCTTGGCGTCTTCGTCAACTTCGACGAGCCGCAGAAGGAAACCGAAGAGGAAGCAGTCACCGAACTCGCTTTCAACCCGGCTCTCCTGAAGAAGGTGGACGAACTCGAACTGTCGGTCCGTTCGGCAAACTGCCTGAAGAACGACAACATCGTCTACATCGGCGACCTCATTCAGAAGACCGAAGCAGAAATGCTCCGCACACCGAATTTTGGTCGCAAGTCGCTGAACGAAATCAAGGAAGTTCTCGCTTCCATGGGCCTGCACCTCGGCATGGAAGTGCCGGCATGGCCGCCCGAGAACATCGAAGATCTCGCCAAGCGTTACGAAGACCAATACTGAGAAAACAAAAGGCAGGCTCTTTCGGCTGCCTTTCCCCGTCAAACAGCAGGCCGATCGCCTGCATGTGCCAGGAAACGGCAGGCCCACTTAGCGTAAGGGCACCTGCATTAAAGGAGAATAGCAATGCGCCATGGTAAAGCCGGCCGCAAGCTGAATAGAACTGCAAGCCACCGCAAGGCGATGTTCGCCAACATGGCGGCTTCGCTGATTACCCACGAGCAGATCGTCACGACCCTGCCGAAGGCCAAGGAAATCCGTCCGATCGTCGAGAAGCTCGTCACGCTCGGCAAGCGCGGCGACCTGCACGCTCGCCGTCAGGCGATCTCGCAGATCCGCGATGCCGCTGTCGTTTCGAAGCTGTTCGACACGATCGCAACGCGCTACGCCACCCGCAACGGCGGCTACCTGCGCATCATGAAGGCCGGCTTCCGTCAGGGCGACAATGCCGCCATGGCTGTGATCGAATTCGTCGACCGCGATGCCTATGCCAAGGGCGCAGCCGACAAGGCCCGCGTCGCTGCCGAAGAGCAGGCTGTCGCCGCTTAATCTTCCGCTCCTGCGGAAACAGAACAGCCGGGCTGCAAAGCCCGGCTGTTTTTGTTTCTGATATAGTGACGGAGACCGGCTCCATTGCGCAAAATCATTCAGACTCGCTCTCCGCAGCTCCTTCGTCTGGCCGCCCTGTTTTTTGTCATCGTTCTCGGGCTGGTGCTCCGCAGGTTTGGCTATGCGGCCGGTCTGCCTTTTATCGTCGTCAAATATGGCGGATCGGCGCTCTGGGGAGCAATGGTCTATCTGCTCGTGGCGCTCTTTGTCACAAGGTCACGGCCGGCAGTAATTGCCGTCACAGCGCTGTTCATAGCGATCTCAGTGGAATTGTTCCGGCTTTACCACACGCCCTGGCTCGACGCGTTTCGGCTGACCACGGCAGGCGCGCTGTTGCTTGGCCGGGTATTTTCGCTTTGGAATATGCTGGCTTATGCCATCGGCATAGCCGCCGCTTGCGCTTTCGATCCCGCACGTCGGGCTGCGACGCATCCTCGCGGGTAAGTCTGCAATCCTACGAAACAGACGCTACTGCGCGATTGCGCGTGCGCCCTTTGCCCTTCTGCCTGTTGCGTGCGATTGGCCGATAGGAGCGGTAGAGGATCAGTGCGATGATCAGCCCGACATAGATATATTGCTCGAGGTCGAGGATCTTGGTCGAGAGCGCGAAGTGCAACGCCCCGCAGGCGGCGATGATATAGACGAGGCGATGCAGCCAGATCCAGTTCTTGCCGAGGCGGCGGATCGAGAGATTGTTGGATGTCAACGCCAGCGGAATGAGCATCGCAAGCCCGGCCATGCCGAACATGATGAAGGGGCGCTTCAGCACGTCGTTGATGACGGCGGAAATATCCATCGCCTGGTCCAGCACGATGTAGACGGTGAAATGCATCAGCGCGTAGTAGAAGGTCAGCAGACCGAGGGCGCGGCGATAGCGTAGATAGTTCCAGCCGAAGAGCTCACGGGCAGGGGAAACGGCAAGGGTCAGGATCAGAAAACGGATCGTCCAGATGCCGAGGAAGAGCTCGAAGGTCTTGACCGGATCGGCGCCGAGCTGGTCGGTCGCGCCGAGATAGAAAGTCCAGGCCGCAGGCACGAGCCCGACGACATAAAGCAGCCAGACGGAGGCGGGTTGCCAGCGCTTCGGGATGGCGAGCGACAGTTCCGCCATCAGAAATTCGCCTTCAGGTCCATGCCGGCATAAAGGCTCGCCACCTCGTCTGCATAACCGTTGAAGGGCAGGGTGGGATGGCGGCTCGCGCCAAAGAAGCCGCTTTCGCCGATGCGCCGTTCGCTCGCCTGGCTCCAGCGGGGATGGTCGACCGCTGGATTGACGTTGGCGTAGAAGCCGTATTCCTGCGGATTGGTGACCTGCCAGGTATTCTTGGGCTGCTGGTCGGTGAGTGTGATCCTGACGATCGACTTGATGCCCTTGAAGCCGTATTTCCACGGCACGACGAGCCGGATCGGCGCGCCGTTCTGGTTTGGCAGCGTTTCGCCATAGAGCCCGACGGCAAGCAGCGTCAGCGGATGGCGCGCCTCGTCCAGGCGCAGACCTTCGACATAGGGCCAGTCGAGCGACTGGAAGAAGCCCTTCTGCCCAGGCATCTCGTCCGGCCGCACGACGGTTTCGAATGAGACGTATTTGGCGCTGCCGAGCGGCTCCACCTTGTCGAGCAGCGATGCCAGCGGAAAGCCGTCCCAGGGGATGACCATGGACCAGGCCTCGACGCAGCGCATCCGGTAGGTGCGCTCCTCGATCGGGAATTCCTTCATCAGCACCTCGAGGTCGAAGGTACCTGGCTTGTTGACCATGCCGTCGACCTTGATCGTCCAGGGCAGCGGCTTGAAATCGCTGGAAAGTGCTGCGGGATCACCCTTGTCGAGGCCGAACTCATAGAAATTATTGTAGGTCGTGACGTCCTTGAGCGGCGTCGCCTTCTCGTCGACCTTGTACTTGCTCTCAACGGCGGAGAGGGCCGCAGCGCTCGCCTTGCCGGCGCTGTAGAGCGCCATGGCGCCAAGTGCTGCCGCGCCGAGGAATTCACGACGGCGCACATAGATCTGGCGCGGCGTGATCTCCGATGACGCGATCTTCGGTGGGCGATAGGTTGGCATGGCGAAATCTCCTGGGCGGATTTCTGCAATATAGTCTTTAAACGAACCGCCCGCATGTTCGGATGAGTGTCTAAGCCTTGAATATTACAGACGTGAAGCCAATTTTTTGTGTTCGGCCGTGATGGAATAGGCTGTAACGAAACGTCGCGCTGTACCGTATATGATCGATGGGCCTCATGGCGCTCAGGCCATGGCGTACCGGATTTGGCCTTCACGGTAGTGACAGCCCCCGTCGATTGGATTAGGACAATTCGAAAAAGCAGCGTTTGCCCGGCCTGCAGGCTCCATGCCGCCCCGCTTCGCCTGATAATTCCGACACGTTGAGGAAGACACCGATGCCAGCTTACCGTTCCAGAACCACGACCCATGGCCGCAACATGGCGGGCGCCCGCGGCCTTTGGCGCGCCACGGGCATGAAGGATTCGGATTTCGGCAAGCCGATCATCGCGGTGGTGAATTCCTTCACCCAGTTCGTGCCCGGCCACGTGCACCTGAAGGACCTTGGCCAGCTCGTTGCCCGCGAGATCGAGGCGGCTGGCGGTGTTGCCAAGGAATTCAACACGATCGCCGTCGATGACGGCATCGCCATGGGGCATGACGGCATGCTGTATTCGCTGCCCTCGCGAGAGCTCATCGCCGACAGCGTTGAATACATGGTCAATGCCCATTGCGCCGACGCCATGGTCTGCATCTCCAACTGCGACAAGATCACCCCCGGCATGCTGATGGCGTCGCTACGCCTCAATATCCCGACCGTCTTCGTCTCCGGCGGTCCGATGGAAGCCGGCAAGGTCGTGCTGCACGGCAAGACGCATGCACTCGACCTCGTCGATGCCATGGTCGCCGCAGCCGATGACAAGATCAGTGACGAGGACGTCCAGACCATCGAACGCTCTGCCTGTCCGACCTGCGGCTCCTGCTCCGGCATGTTCACCGCCAATTCGATGAACTGCCTGACGGAAGCGCTCGGCCTGTCGCTGCCCGGCAACGGCTCGACGCTTGCCACCCACGCCGACCGCAAGCGCCTCTTCGTCGAGGCCGGCCATCTGATTGTCGATCTCGCCCGCCGTTATTACGAGCAGGACGACGTAAAGGCGCTGCCGCGCATCATCGCTTCCAAACAGGCGTTTGAGAATGCCATGACGCTCGATATCGCCATGGGCGGCTCGACCAATACGGTCCTGCACATCCTTGCTGCCGCCCATGAAGGCGAGGTCGATTTCACCATGGCCGATATCGATGCGCTATCGCGCCGGGTGCCGTGCCTGTCAAAGGTCGCCCCCGCCAAGAGTGATGTTCACATGGAAGACGTCCACCGCGCCGGCGGCATCATGTCGATCCTCGGCGAACTCGACAAGGGCGGCCTCTTGAACCGCGATTGCCCGACCGTCCATGCCGAGACGCTGGGCGATGCGATCGATCGCTGGGATATCACCCGCACCAACAGCGAAACCGTTCGCAACTTTTATCGTGCCGCTCCGGGTGGCATTCCCACCCAGGTCGCCTTCAGCCAGGAGGCCCGCTGGGACGAACTCGACACCGACCGCGAAAACGGCGTCATCCGCTCGGTCGAGCATCCCTTCTCCAAGGATGGTGGTCTTGCCGTGCTCAAGGGCAACCTTGCGATCGACGGCTGCATCGTCAAGACTGCCGGCGTCGATGAATCGATCCTGAAATTCTCCGGCCCCGCCCGCGTCTTCGAAAGCCAGGATGCCTCCGTCAAGGCGATCCTTGCCAACGAGGTGAAGGCCGGCGACGTCGTCGTCATCCGCTACGAAGGCCCGAAGGGCGGCCCAGGCATGCAGGAAATGCTCTATCCGACGAGCTATCTGAAGTCGAAGGGCCTTGGCAAGGCCTGCGCGCTGATCACCGACGGCCGCTTCTCCGGCGGCACCTCCGGCCTCTCGATCGGCCATGCCTCGCCGGAAGCGGCAAATGGCGGCACGATTGGCCTGGTGCGCGAAGGTGACATGATCGACATCGACATCCCCAACCGCACGATCAGCCTGCGCGTCAGCGAGACCGAACTCGCCGCCCGCCGCGCCGATCAGGATGCCAAGGGCTGGTACCCGGTCGAAGTCCGCAAGCGCAACGTCACGACCGCCCTGAAGGCCTACGCCGCCTTCGCAACGAGTGCGGACCGCGGCGCCGTGCGCGATCTGAACGCCCGCTGAGTCGCTTCAACCTGCGACCCGCTGATTAAGAGTCAGCTGCTCCGCCGACCGGTCGCTTTCAAAGCGGCCGGTTGATGTTTTTATAGGTCTCGCCGAGCTGCTTCAGCCGCTCGTCATAGACAGCCTTGATACAGGCCACATCCGCCCCGCATTCCTGCCGTTTCTTCAGCCAGGCCGTCTGCTCGTCCTGCAATGTGCCGCGCGAGCCCATCGCCAGCAGACCGGAGAGCAGTTCGAACGTGGTTGCCATCTTCACGTCGGCATCGTTGAGCGCGCGGTTGTCGCAGATCGCTTTTTCATCCGGCTTCAATTCCTTCGCATCGCAATCGAAGCTTGCTGCCTGTGCCAGGTCCGATGCAATGACCAGGATCGCAAAGCCGAGGGCCGCTGTCGTCGTTCGTGTCGTGATCATTCATATGTTCCTATTGCCGCCGGTCAGGCCAGCTTCCGCAGTGCCAGAGCCAGGAAGATGATGCAGATGAGCCAGACGGCAAGGATGAAGATCAGTCCGACCCGGCTGGAGGGACGTTCGATGCGCCTTGCCGCCTCCGTGCGAAGCTCGTTCATCACCTCTGCCGGAACGAGCCGGATCGCCAGCATGATGCCGAGCGGCACGATGAGGAGATCGTCGAGATAGCCGAGGATGGGGATGAAATCGGGGATGAGATCGATGGGCGACAGCGCGTAGGCGGCAACGGCGCCGGCCACCGCTTTAGCATGCCACGGCACGCGGGGATCGCGGGCGGCAAGCCATAGGGTCACGATGTCACGCTTCAGTGACTTCGCCCAGTTTTTGGCTTTTGATATCAGTTGCATGGCCAATCTTCCTGAATCAAATTCATAATGACTTCAACCGGTTTCCAAGTCGTCCCCTTGCCTTATTCTTCCATGCTTCCGCCCTCTTTCCTTTCTAGCGTCGGGCCGCAGAACAGGATGATTTCAGGCCGGTCGGCCTAAAATCTGAATCCTGTTCGCAATTAAATAGTTAGAGCATGATGTCGTCCGAAAACCGCTCACACTTTTCGGCATCATGCTCTAAAACGTTTCTCAAGAGGATTCAAAAGGGATACCCATGCAAGGCCTGTTCAAGCGCGCCTCCGTCTCGCTATTCGCTCTCATGCTCGTTCTGCCGGCTGCGGCCGATGCGCAGACGGCAAAGACCGTACCCGAGAGCCAGATGCAGATGCAGCTCTCCTTCGCCCCGCTCGTCAAACAGACGTCAGGCGCCGTCGTCAACGTCTATGCGGAAAAGACCGTCAAGCGGCAGTCGCCCTTTGCCGGCGACCCTTTCTTCGAGCAGTTTTTCGGCCAGCAGATGCCGAACCGTTCGGAGAAGCAGTCATCGCTCGGTTCCGGCGTCATCGTTGAGGCGAACGGCACTGTCGTGACCAACAATCATGTCGTCGAAGGCGCCGACGACATCAAGATCGCACTGTCGGATGGCCGCGAATTCCCCTGCAAGGTGGTGCTGCGTGATGACCGTGTCGATCTCGCCGTGCTGAAGATCGACACCAAGGAAAGCTTTCCGACATTGCCGATCGGCAATTCCGATACGGTCGAGGTCGGCGATCTCGTGCTGGCGATCGGCAACCCCTTCGGCGTCGGCCAGACGGTGACGAGCGGTATCGTCTCAGCACTTGCCCGCAACCAGGTGGTCAGGAACGAATTCGGCTTCTTCATCCAGACCGATGCCTCTATCAATCCCGGCAATTCCGGCGGCGCCTTGATGAACATGAAGGGCGAACTGATCGGCATCAACACGGCGATCTTCTCGCGCGGCGGCGGCTCGAACGGCATCGGCTTTGCCATCCCTGCCAATCTGGTCAAGGTCTTCCTCTCCTCTGCCGATGCCGGCGTCAAATCCTTCGAACGGCCCTATGTCGGCGCGAGCTTCGATGCCGTAACCTCGGAAGTCGCTGAGGCGCTGGGGCTTAACAAGGCCCGCGGCGCGCTCGTCGTCAAGGTCTCGGAAGGCGGGCCGGCCGCCAAGGCCGGGCTGAAGGCCGGAGAAATCGTCACTGCCGTCGACGGGATTTCTGTCGAACATCCGGATGCGCTGCTCTACCGGCTGACGACGGCGGGCCTCGGCAAGTCGGTCAACCTCACCGTCGTCGAGAACGGCCGCGAGGAGCAGCTGCCGCTGACGCTCGCCCGTGCCCCGGAAACCTCGCCGCGCGACCAGCGCACGATCGGCGGGCATACGCCGTTTACCGGCGCCGTCGTCGAGAACCTGTCGCCCCGGGTCGCCGACGAGCTGCGCATGCCGCCGGAATCGGCAGGCGTCGTCGTATCCGAGGTGAAGGACGATTCGCCTGCTGCCCGTCTCGGTTTCGAACCGAAGGATATCATCGTCTCGATCAACGGCACGGATGTGAAGTCGACCAGCGAACTATCCCAGATCGCCGATAGCGACCCCGGCCTCTGGCGGGTCGAGATAGAGCGCGACGGCCAGCGCATCCGGCAATTTTTCCGATGAGCAACGATCTCTTCGCGCCGCGTGTTCCGGAGGAGGTCGCTGCCAGGCGGCCGCTTGCCGACCGGCTGCGGCCGAAGACGCTTGCCGATGTCACCGGTCAGGAACACCTGACCGGTGAGGATGGCGTGCTGAAAAGGATGATCGAAAGCGGCTCGCTCGGCTCGATGATCTTCTGGGGTCCGCCCGGCACCGGCAAGACGACGGCGGCACGGTTGCTTTCGGGCGAGGCGGGCCTGGCCTTCGAGCAGATATCGGCGATCTTCTCCGGCGTCGCCGATCTGAAAAAGGTGTTCGAGACAGCCCGTTTGCGGCGTATGGACGGCCGTCAGACGCTGCTCTTCGTCGATGAGATCCATCGTTTCAACCGCGCCCAGCAGGACAGTTTCTTGCCCGTCATGGAGGATGGCACCGTCATCCTCGTCGGCGCCACCACCGAGAACCCATCCTTTGAGCTCAACGCCGCTCTGCTGTCGCGTGCCCGTGTACTCACCTTCAAGTCGCATGACGAGGGGAGCCTCGAGGAACTGCTGAAGCGTGCCGAGGCGATCGAGCAGAAGCCGCTGCCGCTGACGGAGGATGCTCGCGTCAGCCTGATCCGCATGGCCGACGGCGATGGCCGCGCGGTGCTGACGCTCGCCGAAGAAGTCTGGCGCGCGGCGCGCGAAGGCGAGAGCTTCGACACAGAAGGCCTGACGCGCATCGTCCAGCGCCGTGCCCCGGTCTACGACAAGGCGCAGGATGGTCACTACAATCTGATCTCGGCGCTGCATAAATCCGTACGCGGCTCGGATCCCGATGCCGCGCTCTACTATCTCGCCCGTATGTTCGATGCAGGCGAGGATCCGCTCTATCTCGGCCGGCGGCTGGTGCGCATGGCGGTTGAGGATATCGGTCTTGCCGATCCGCAGGCGCTGGTGATCTGTAATGCCGCCAAGGATGCCTATGAGTATCTCGGCTCGCCGGAAGGTGAACTGGCGCTGGCCCAGGCCTGCGTTTATCTCGCCACCGCGCCGAAATCGAATGCGGTCTACACTGCCTTCAAGGCGGCAAGCCAGGCCGCGAAGCAGAATGGCTCGCTGCTGCCGCCGAAGCATATCCTCAATGCGCCGACCAAGCTGATGAAGGGCGAGGGTTACGGCGAAGGTTATCGCTACGACCACGACGAGCCGGACGCCTTTTCCGGCCAGGACTATTTCCCGGAGAAGATGGGTCGCCAGATCTTCTACGATCCGCCGGAGCGCGGTTTCGAACGCGATATCCGCAAGCGGCTGGAATGGTGGGCAAAGCTTCGCAAGGAGCGCAATCCGCGCTGAGGCGCGGTGCCTGTTCGGTTGGTGAAGGAGCTCAGCCGCCAAGAACGATCGCTATTGCAACCAGAAGCAATCCGAGACAAGTCATCGTCATCCCTGCATAAAAGGGCCTGCCTCCTGAAAACGTCGCCCACGCATAGCCCGTCACAAATAGCAGCATAACAAGGAACAGGTTGCTGGCTCTCAGGGCAAGCTGCGCATTGTCGATGAGAAGGAAAGGGATAACTGCCGGAATGGAGGTGGCAGAAACCAAAAAGAAGATCGCAATTGCGGCAAACAGATCGCCTTTCGATAGGGACACATTCACAGGATCGGCCCGAGATGCGAGCGTCAGGAGTGACCGATAGAGTGCCTCCGCATCGGCGGCCTTTCCAGAAAATGGTGCTTCTTCAATCGGGAATTCGTTCGCGAGCACCTTGAGCGCCGCAGATTCACTTTTGGCGGCTTTGATTTGCCGAAAAAGGCGCAGCCGTCTGCTCCTGTAGAATGTCGTGCCCAGGATGAACAATACGGCGTCAATGATCCCCCAAGCGACATTGCATCCGATTGTTGCAACTAAAAGCTCCTGAACATTTAACCCCTCTTTTTCAAGAACAAGTCTCGAACCAATCGTCCACGTGAGCGCCATAATCAATCCGAAAAGTACTTCGCCGAGCGCATCGCCAGGATCGATGATATTGGTGATACGACCCATTGGGCTCGAAGTCATGGCCTACTCCCCACGTTGTGAAGATCTTCGTCTGCTACCCCACTTACCCTCGGCGCATCAAATGGCGAGCCGAGCTGCATCTGGCGGCGCTGCGGCGCGGGCAAGCCTCGCGACAGGAGAACTGTGATCGACGTGGCAGTCTGATTCAATGATCCTGATCAAGGATCGGGGAGGATGTACGCGTTTTCCGAGCGCTTGATGGCTGCACGAACGCCCTAATCGGGGGCGCCGGCTGGTTGGCAGGAGAGACGAGCCGAGAAGATGCGTGGTGCTGCCAAGCTCAGGAAACGCGCGGTGTCTTCTGATTTGGTGGTGCGGCGATTACCTTGACGGACGATTCCGCAAGCCCGTGATGACCTTCCATGTCGACGACGACATGCCAGTGACCGCTTTCCGGAACGGCGATCTTGATCGGCGATTTGCGCGCCACGCCGCCGATATATTTGAAATCGAGAACCTCGGTGAACCGCTGGAAATTCGGCGCCGTCATCAGGCGGACATTGTTCACCGCATTCAACGACACCTCGATGATCGTTCCGGCGCGTTGTTCCTTGAGATCATAATGGGTGAAGCGGAAATTCGGTTTCGGCATCGGTCTCGCGGCGTCTGAAGTCTCTGCGCCAGGATTTTACCAGCATGCCGGTTAAGGAAAAGTTGGATATTGGCCTCCAACCCATGTCTTCGGTCTCCCGCCGGCTGAAAACGGCGGGAGACCGATAAGATTTAGTGGATATTCACGGTGCTACGCGCAAAGGGCGCGAATTCGAGCACCATGCCTGCGGCCGCCCTATGGATATCAGCCGAGGGGCAGTTGCATTCCCCTGCAGCGAAATGGAGGGCGGCCGCCTCATTGATGAAGAGCCCGCCAACGAGGCCATCGCGATCGTGGACGATCCAGCGGCCGCTTCTGTCGCGGCCGACGGTGAAGCGGGCAGAAGGCGAGTGCGCTGCGGAAGGCAGGCTGCGGCGTTGCTGTGCGTTTGCCATTGTAATGATTCTTCGGTCCTGATGGTTCAGCGGGAGATGAGGTTGAAGGTCATCTGCACCAGCCCGGCAAAGGCCATCGCTGCCCCAAGGCGGGGCGCAATGGCGGCAAGGCCGGAGAGCATCGGATGGGAGGGATCGGCGGCGAATGTCCTGAGGTGGCTGCGCAGCAGCGGGTCGCTCTCGGCACTCGGTTCAGTCAGGCGTGACATCGGTTTGTCCTTTCGAAGTCTCACTCAACCGCCGCTTGATAGTGCGGCGGTGTCACGCCTTGGAAGATAGGCGTCTGCGGATAGGGTTTCCATTTGGCGCCAGAGAGGAAAATATAAAAATCTCATAGGGATAGCGCCATCCTCGTGCTGCTTTCGTCAAGGAAAGGCGCAAGCGCCTCGCCGATGGCCAAACACACCTCCGGCTCGGCCGCGACAAGCGGAAGGCGAAGCTCGGCCTTCAGCCCGCGCATCAGCCGCAGCGCATACTTGATCCTCGCCGGATCGCCCTCCGGCCCGAGCGCTGATATCAGCGGTAGCATCCGATCCTGCAGCGAATGCGCGGCCGAAAGGTTCCCGGCCCGGGCCGCCTGCTGCATCGTGGTGAAGAGCCGCGGCACCACATTGGCGCCCGACGAGATCGTACCGTCGCCGCCGGCGATGGTGAAGGCGAGCGCGGAAGGATCGTGCCCGGAAAAGAAGCGGAAGCGCTGCCGCAGGCTAGCCGAAAGGCCGACGAAGCGAGCGATGTCGCCCGTGGCGTCGCGGATGCCAAAGATTCCCGGGATGACGGCCAGTCTGTCGAGCGTTTCCGTCGAAAGATCGCTCGCCGTCTGCGCCGGCGCATGGTCGATGATGACGGGCAGTCCGCTTGCCGCCGCCAGCTGCTCGAAGTGGTGGACGATGCCCTGCTGCCCAGGCTTGGAATAATAGGGCACTGTGACGAGCGCTGCTGCGGCGCCGAGCACTTCCGCCTCGCGGGTGAGCGCGATCGTGCTGTCGGTGGAATTGGTGCCGGTGGCGGCGACGACCGGCACGCGGCCGGCCGCAGAGCGGATGACGAGATCGATTACCTCGGCGCGCTCCTGCTGCGAAAGCGTCGGGCCTTCCCCCGTTGTCGAGCAGACGGTGAGCCCGTCGACGCCGCTGAGGATCTGCCATTCCGCAAGCGCCCGGAGCGCCGGCCCGTCGAGACAGCCATGACGAAACGGCGTGATGAGAGTGGTGATCGCGCCGCCAAGGCGCGGCATTCTCGCCGTTTCCATGGGCCGGCCTCAGAGCCAGCCGAAAATGACGACGTAGAG
This sequence comes from Rhizobium sp. P1_B8, assembly GCF_056406515.1. Taxonomy (NCBI): domain Bacteria; kingdom Pseudomonadati; phylum Pseudomonadota; class Alphaproteobacteria; order Hyphomicrobiales; family Rhizobiaceae; genus Rhizobium; species Rhizobium sp. P1_B8. The sequence continues at coordinate 26,920 of NZ_JBFTZZ010000043.1, forward strand.
CTCGACGCAGGCGAGCACCACGCCGAAGACGATCAGCGCTCGGGCAGTGCGCTTCTCGCGCATCCGCCGGCTGCCGCGCGTGATCCTGTAGGGGTGAAGGGGTTTAGAATCGGAGGACATGACATATCGCATGGCATTTGACCTTTGCAGTGATGGCGAAAGCCTACTGCTGCGCGCGATAGGAAATCCATTCGGGGCACGGGGCGAAAATATAGGAATGGCATAAAGGTGATGGCAGAAATTTCGAAGCGCGGTGTCGGAAAAGCATGATCGCCGCCGTCCTTGCGGTATCGACGCAAACACGGAGCAAGGACATGTCGAAGATGACGCTGATTTCGATGATCGCAACGGTCGCCGCATTCCTGGCCGCGCCCGATATATCAGGTGCTGACGGTGGCACGCCGGCGAGCGAGGACAAAAAGGCCGTAGCGCCGATCGTCAGGAAGGGAAGTTTGCCGGTCAACGGCATCGATTATTATTACGAGATCCGTGGAGAGGGCGAACCGCTGTTGCTCCTTCACGGCGGCCTGGGGCAGATCGAGATGTTCGCGCCGGTCATGCCTGTTTTCACCGACCACCGGCAGGTGATTGCCGTCGATCTGCAGGGCCATGGCCGCACGCCCCTCGGCAAGCGGCCGATCGAGCTTCCGGCCATCGGCGCCGATCTCGCGATCCTGGTGAAGCAACTCGGCTACGACAAGCTCGATGTCTTCGGTTATTCCTTCGGCGGCGGGGTGGCGCTGAACATGGCGGCGACCGCGCCCGACCGGGTGCGCCGGCTGGTGATACTCTCGGCGCCCTATGCGCAGAACGGCTTCTTCCCGGAGATGCTGCCGCAACAGGCGGCCGTCGGCGCTGGTATGGCCGACATGATGAAGGACACGCCGATGTTCCTCTCCTACAAGGCGGTGGCGCCCGACGTTTCCGAATTTCCGAAGCTGCTCGACGCCATGGGCGCACTGATGCGCGAACCCATCGACTATAGCGATGCCGTCACCAAGCTCACCATGCCGGTCATGCTGATCTATGGCGATGCCGACATGATCCGGCCCGAGCATATGATCGACTTCTACCACAAGCTCGGCGGCGGTCTGCGCGATGCAGGCTGGATGCGGGAAAATATGTCGAGGAACCGGCTGGCGATCCTGCCTGATCTTACCCACTACGAGACCTTCGCCTCGCCCCTTATGGCGAATATGGCAATGACCTTCCTCGATGGCGGCGGCAAGGCGCCGAACTGGGCCGAGCAGGTCGGAAAGTAAGTGAAGACGGCCGGGCTTTCCGGTCGCCTTTCCCTCTGCGATCAGCTGCCGCGCTGGTTTTCCCTATCCAATTGCGTCACCAGCGCCAGGATCGTTTCCGAGACTGGCGTCGGCACGGCACTCAGGCGTCCGAGCGTCACTACCATGCCGACCAGCGGCGTGATTTCGAGCGCCTTGCCGCCGATCAGGTCCTGCAGCATCGATGTGCGCACGGCGCCGATGTGGCGCGATTGTTCGAGCCGCTGCTCGACGGTCATGCTGAAACGCGCGCCCAAGGCCTCGCCGACGGCGCGGACCTCGTTCATCACCTTGCCGACCGTGGTCGAAAGTGCTGGATCTGCCATGATGTCGGTCATCAGCGCCCTGGTCAGCGCGCTGATCGGGTTGAAGGCGGTATTGCCCATCAGCTTGCTCCAGATCTCGTCGCGGATAACAGGCGTCGTCGTGATGTTGAGGCCGGCGTCGGTCAGCACCGCGGCGATCGCCTCGAGATCGGGCGAGATCTCGCCCGAGGGCTCACCGAGCACGAAGCGGCCGTTGTTGGCAAGCTGGATCTCACCGGGGTTGATCACCTCTGCGCCTTGATAAGCGACACCGCCGATGACCCGTTCCGGCCCGATCAGCCGCCAAAGCCTGCCGCCGGGATCGAGCTCGTCGAATTGCAGCTCGGCATGCCTGCGCAGGGTATCGCGGTGAAAATACCACCACGGAATGCCGTTAAGGATCATGACGACGCGGGTACCTTCCTTGAGGAGGCTCGCAATGCCTTCGGCAGCGGGTGCCAGCTGATGCCCCTTGAGGCCGGTGATGACCAGATCCTGCGGCGGCAATGTCTTGGGATCGTCGGTCGCCGTGAGGCGGACATTGAGCGGCCTTTCTGCATCGGCTTCGCGCAGGCTGAGACCGTTGTCGCGGATGGCGTCGAGATGGGCTCCACGTGCGACGACGGAGATGGTGGCGTCGTTTCCGGCTTGGCTTGCAAGCTTGACGGCGATAGCGCCGCCGAGTGCGCCAGCGCCATAGATGCAGATGGACTTGATGGACATGCTCGCCTCTTCATGGTGGTGGTCGAACCTAGATCTAGGTCATTCCAGACGTGAGGCGAATGCTAATTTGCCGCATCATGCGTTTTCCTGCTCACAGCGGCGCTGCCGCCGCATTCCCGAGATCTGGGATGCGGCGGGCAGTGCCCCTCAGGCCAAGGCCGTTGCATCGCTTGGAAAATCCGTGGACAGCGCGAGCTGGCGCCAGGCGGCAAGTTCCTTTTCGACGCTGGCATGCTGCTGCTCGATGACGGCCACCGTGTCGCTGCCGAACGGCATCCGCAGCGGCGGATTGGCCGAGTTGACCATCGTCATGATGCCGGTGGCGAGCCTGGCGGGATTGCCGGGCTGGGCATGGTTGGCGTCGGCGGCGAAATTGCGCATGTTGCCGGCCGGCGTGCCTTCGTAGTCGGCGATGGAGGCCGGGCTCACCGCCAGCGACGTGTCGGCGAGGAAATCGGTGCGGAAGAAGCCGGGCTCGACGATCGTCACCTTGATGCCGAAAGGTTCGAGTTCGGCGGCCATCGACTCGGACAAACCTTCGACGGCGAACTTCGTCGAGCCGTAGACGCCCCAGCCGGGATAGCCGAAGTAACCGCCGATCGAGGAAAAGTTCAGGATGTGGCCGGAGCGCTGGCGGCGCATATAGGGCAGCACGGCGCGCATCACCTTCAGGAGCCCGAAGACGTTCGTGGCATAGAGCCTTTCGATCTCTTCGGCAGTGGCTTCCTCGACAGCGCCGAGCAGGCCGTAGCCGGCATTGTTGGCGAGAACATCGATGCGGCCGAAGCGGGCGATGCCGGCAGCCGCGGCCTCTTTCGCCTGTGCCTCGTTGGTGACGTCGAGGGCGACAGCAAGCAGGTTCGGATGATCACCGAACTGCTCGGTCACCGTCTTCGGGTTGCGGGCGGTGGCGATGACGGCATCGCCTGATGCGAGGGCTTCCTTGGTCATCAGCGCGCCGAAGCCGCGGGATGCACCAGTGATGAACCAGACTTTCATGACGAATTCCTCTCGATAACTGTTCGGTTGGCGTCGCATCTCTGTGCTGACGGTTTGAATTTGACCGAAAATCCGTTGCTGTATAAGATTTGTTATTCTTGAAACTATGATGAGTGTATTTCAGTAATGAGAGCCACCGAACTGTCCGAACTTGCGGCCTTCGCGGCTGTCGCGCGGCATAAGAGCTTCCGCAAGGCGGGTGAGGAGCGGGGCGTCACCGCTTCCGCAATCAGTCATGCCGTGCTCAATCTCGAAGACCGGATCGGCGTTCGCCTGCTCAACCGCACGACGCGCAGCGTCTCGCTGACCGAGGCCGGCGAACTCCTGGTCTCGCATCTCGATCCGGCCTTCGGCGAGATGGCAGCAGCGCTCGATGCCCTGAACCGCTACCGCGATACGCCGTTCGGCAAGGTGAGGATTAATGTGCCGAACTCGATCGGCCCCTTCGTCATCGGCCGCATCATCGGCCCGTTGCTCAAAAGCAATCCCCATTTGCAGCTGGAGATCAACGCGACCGACAGGCTGGTCGATATCGTCGAGGAGGGCTTCGATGCCGGCATCCGCTTCGGCGAGCGCGTCACGGAAGGCATGATCGCGCTGCGCATCAAGCCGCGCATCCGCTTGGTCGTCGTCGGTTCGCCCGCCTATTTCGAGACCCGGCCGAAGCCGACAATACCCCACGAACTCAAGCGCCATCTCTGCATTCAGAACATGTTTCCGTCAGGTGCGCGCTATGCCTGGGAATTCGAGAAGGATGGCCAGACCGTCAGCTTTCAGCCAACCGGACCGCTGTCGCTCGATGACCACGAACTGATGATGCAGGCGGCACTTGGCGGTGTCGGCCTTGCCTATATCTGGGAGCCGCGCGTGGAGAAGGCGATCGCCAGCGGAGAGCTGATCCAGGTGCTGGACGACTGGTGCCAACCGGAGGAACCGCTCTATCTCTACTATCCGAGCCGCCGCCACATGTCGGCGGGCTTCAGAGCAGTCATCGACGCGATGAGAGCCGAGTAAAAAGGTCGGGATTCGCATCGCTCACCCTTTTGACTTCGCCGCGTGAACTGGCCAAAGATACTGCCATGGCCGTCATGGCCCGCATCATCGGGAGAGGTTGATGAACCGTCGGATTTTGCCAACTGCCAATCGAAGAGGACTAAAGCGGATCAGCGGTCTGTTTCCTGCGTTGGCTGCGCTGATGCTGCTCGCCTCGGCGGCGACCGGGCGGGACATCGGACCGCAAAGCCAAATCTCGCGCGAGCAGGTCGAAAAATTCATCGGCCTCTGGAAAGATCACTTTGCCGGCGCCGATAGCCTGCAGCAGCGGCGGACAGCCTTCAGGACGCTGATGGAGACGACGCCGGGGCCGACGCGCATCCAGGTTCGGCAAGTCGATGCCGACGGCGTCGATGCCGAGTTGATGTGGCCCGCTCGTCTTCATCATCCGATCGGCCAAAGGGTGATCCTCTATGTTCATGGCGGCGGCTTTTCCAGCGGCTCGATCCGCACGCACAGCCTGCTCGCGGGATCTCTCGCCAAGGCCGCGTCCAGCGACGTTCTTCTCGTCGAATATCGGCTGATGCCCGAATATGCTTATCCCGCGCAGATCAACGATGCGCTGACGGCCTATCGTTGGCTTCTCGACAACGGCTATCGCAACGAGAACATCATCGTCGCCGGAGACGGCGCCGGCGGCAATATCGCGATCGAGACGGTACTGCGGCAGATGCAGGCGGCGAAACCGCTGCCGGCTGCCGTGATTGCGCTCAGCCCCATCACCGATCTTGCCGCGACGGGCGGCTCGATGACATCAAATGCCGGAAACGACCCACTGCTCGGCAAGGCTGAGATCGAGACGCTGCGCAAGACCTATCTCCGCAGCCGGTCTCCGACCGATCCCCAGGCATCACCGCTCTATGCCGACATGGCCGGTTTTCCACCGCTGCTGCTGCAGGTCGGCTCCGGCGAAGTCCTGCTGGATGATACGCTACGCCTCGCCGACAAGGCGCGCCAGGCGGGAGTGGATGTCACCACCGAGGTCTGGCCGGGCATGCCGCATCAGTGGCAGCTGTTTCCCTCTTTGCTCGACGATGCCGATCGGTCGAGCCAGAATATCGCCGAGTTCGCGATCCAGCATTTTGCGGACAAACCGCAGGAGTAGAGGCCGCAGGAGTGACGGCCTGAGGAGTTGGAGCCGCAAGAGCAGACGCCGAACGTCCTCCGTCATCGCATCATTGCGATGTGCCGCGGGACGGTGAGGGCGCCAGAGGCCGCTCGACTTCCCGGCCGACGCTGAGCGTCTTTCGCACATTCGGCTCCAACCGCTCGATATAGGCGTGGTCGGGTGCTGCGCCCAGCGCATCCAGCATTTTCGAGAAGAAACACCGGGCCGCTGCCGCAGCGGTGACGTCGAAGACATCGGCATCGCTCAGCCCGTGTTTCTTCAGCCCGTCTATATCCTGCTGTGTCACCGACGTCGCATCGCGTGCCACCTTGGCGGCAAAGGCCATGATCGCGCGTTCGCCGGCATCGATCGGCGCCTTCTCCGTCTCGTTGACAACAGCTGTCAGCCCGTCGCTGGTGAAACCCTCGCGCAGCAGCACCGAACCGTGTGCCAGCATGCAATACGAGGATTTCAGCTCTTTTGCCGCCGCCAGCGTCACCAGTTCATAGCGCCGCAGGCTCATATGGCCGCGAATGCTCGAAAGCAGCGCTGCCCAACTCTCCATCACCTCCGGCCGGTGGCCGAAGGCCCGGTACATGTTCGGCAGATAACCGTAGTTCGCCTCGGCCGACGCATACATCGACGTCGTCTTCTCGCTGGCGGATGCATTGGGGGTGTGAATGAAAGCCATGGCATGATCCTCCTCTATTGTGAGAAGGATAGGGTAGATATGCAGGACAGCAATCCTGAAACATCAGGCAGCGTCACTGGTCGCGGAAGCGTTACCACTTCTCTTGATGGGAAGGGTTACGGTAAATGTCGATCCGCATCCTCTTTCGCTTCGAACCTCTATCGAGCCGCTATGCAGTTCAACGATCTGCTTCACCAGGTTGAGGCCGATACCCGTTCCGGCAATCCCGGTCGACGTCCGGGCACGAAAATAGCGCTGGAACAGCCGTGGCACGTCTTCTGGATCGATCCCCACCCCGTCATCGCTGATGGAAACTTTAACGTTTCCTCTCTCCGCCCATGCCGTGACGCGAATTTCCGATGTTCCAGGCGCGTATTTGACGGCATTGGAAAGCAGGTTGGTAAAGACCTGTGCCAAAGTGCGGGGATCGGCATCGATGAACTCCGGCAGCCCATCGATATCCAACACAAAACTGTGCGACTTTGCGATCGTCGACTGCCGCTCGCAACAAGTTTTTATCAATGATCTCAATGCGCAGGCGTCGTAATTGATATCGATCTTGCCGGTATCAAGGCGTCCCGCTGACAGGATGCTCTCCATGAGATCGACAATCCGGTTCACCGATGCGCGGATTTGATCGACCTTGTCGCTGAGAAATTCGGGCTCGACCGCCCCCCTTTTTCGCAGCAGCCGCTGGGCAGCAGCGTCGATGATTGCAAGCGGGGTCCTGAATTCATGGGATGCCATCGCCACGAATTGCCGCTGCAATTCGTTGATGTTCCGCTCCTGCGCCAGCATGCGCTCGAGTTCCCGCGCCTGTCGCTCGACTTCCGCCGTGCGGCTCTTAACCGTCGCTTCGAGCTGATCATGATGTCGGCGCAGCTCTTCGGCAAGTCGAACGGTCTTGGTGACGTCCTCATGGGTGGCCACGTATCCACCGTTTTGCATCGGATTGTGGGTGATCTTGATAACGCGCCCATCGGCCAGGACGATGTTCTGGCTGGCCGGCGCACCGCGGGCTGTCGCTTCGAAGACCACGTCAAAATAGGTCGTGGTATCGGCCGGGCCATTTCCCTCCCGGCTGCGATAGGCCAGGATATCCACAAGCGGCGTTCCCGGTTGCGTCAGAAGGTCCGGCAGATTGTACATCCGCGCGTAGGAGGCGTTGCACAATATCAGGTTCTTGGTCGAATCGAACATGCATAGCCCATGCGGCATGTTGCTGAGGGCTGCGTCGAACCGGCGATGTTGTTCGGTCAGGCTGTCTTCGACCCGAATGAGAGTCGAGATGTCTTCGTAACTGAGGATCCAGCCTCCATCCCTCGATGGGGCGCAGGTCAATGAGACCATTCCTCCGTCCGAAAGGGCAAACTGAGACGTGGGCGGTCCACCGACCATCGATCGCCGGGACGCCACCGCACGGCAGTCTGCATTGCCCGGCAATCCGTCGATATTCATGCCTTTGCGAATGGCTCCTTGCGGAAGGCCGAGAATATCAAGCGTGCGTGAATTGAAAGCCGTCACCGTACCGGCAGGATCAAGCAGAACAATGCCCTGAGGCAGGCTCTCCAGAATGGATTCAAACGAGTGTGACATCATCCGGCCCTGCTTCAGATCTGGCGCGTTTGCACGTATCCGTAGCATTCGTCAGAAACGATAAAGTTTCGCTAATGTCTACCGGCGGGAACTCCTCGACGGAAACCTGGAGCACACGCCTGATCCGGAATTCTTCTGTCGTTTGCGATAGGCGAACCAGCGTTCAAGCGGAAGCTGCTTTGGTTCTGCCGGCAGGCTGCGGAGAACCGTATGTCGACTTCAGGTGGAACGCCAGGCTGAGCAGCAGATAATCGTCCTTATTGTCGATGTCCTTGCCCATCAATAGCTGCGCCCGCTGCAGCCTTTGATAGAGGGTGTTGATGTGTATGCCGAGGGAGGCCGCTGCCTTGGACGCTGATTTTCCGCTCTCGATGTAGATTTCCAAGGTCCTTAGAAGGGCGCCGCCGTTTGCTTCATTCTCGAAGGGAGCGAGTATCTGATCTGCGAATTCGAGGATATCAGCAGCGGATTGTTTGCGCAGCAGTCTGTCGATGCCGGTCTCGCTGTGCATGAGGATGCCCGGCCGATGCCGCATGCCCATGAGATGCGCGGCCTCGACAGCCTGGGCGGCGGCTTCGGGATAACGATGGGGCGCGCTTTGAATCAGGCTCGCCCCGCAACACCATCCCTCCGCAGCCGCCTGGTCTCCGATGGATTCCAGGTTCGTCCTCAGGGTTTCCTCGGTGGCGGCGCAGAACAGCAGGAAGACGCCTTCGTCCGTATAGAACGACAGCTGGTTGCGGATCGTCGCCGCCTTCAATGCCTGCTGCAGCGTTCTCTGCAGGAACAGGCTCTGGTTCTGGGCGCTCTCCTGCTCGTGCCTGACAAAGATGATCTGGCAGTACTTCCTGATCTGGAAGCCGAACCGGACGGCTCCGCCAGACGTGACGAGATCATCCCTTCCCAAAGCCTCGAAGTGCTTCCGTCTCTTGCTGTTGAGGATTTCGTCCTGCGACGCGCTGCGAACAATTTCGAGCGCTACGAAAGCGGACACCACGCCCAAGATCGCAGCGGCATAGCTTGCATTGTCGCCGCGCTCGAAACGAAAGGCTCCCACGACGTCGTCGGCGACACGGACGGGATGCACGAGGACGGCCTCTGTGGTCTTCGGCTCCTTCCATTCCTTGGACCCGAACGTCGTTCCAAAAATATCGGCGTAGTGGAAATCGATGCCGTAATGCGTCGCTATTTCCTCGAGATGTTCGCTGAGTGGCCGATGGTGCGTGAAGATGGAGAGGATGTCGTCATGGGCCGAGAGCGAGCGCGCCAGCTCCGCATTGCGCTTTTCGATCTCCAGCCGCATCCGATTGATGCTTTCATTCGATCGGACGGCCAGCTCGTAGGCCTGCGACTTCTTGTAGGCGATGGCAAGCTGCGTCGCCACGGCTGCAAGCAGGCTTACGCTGAATTCACCATAGGCGGACCCCTCTCGAAACGACATGACTGTCAGCGTTCCCAGCGTCGTCGTGTCCGTCCTGATGGGAACGCAGATAAGGCTGTGAGAGAGGCGCTGTTCGGACAGGAAGCGAACGTTCGGCTCACGCAGGTTCGCATGAGCATCCCTGATATCTTCCGGGGAGTTCAGCAGGACGGGCGTTCCGGTTGAGAACACGCTGCCGGAGATCGATTCTTGAGGCGTGGTGCGGTAATTGTAATAATCGTCGTCGAAGCCGACCTGCGACACCGGAATGAGGAGACCCGACGCCTCCTCGTAAAGTCTCAGTACGCCAGCATCGCTCGCGGCTATCACACTCAGCGTCTGCTCGATCGCGTTCATGTTGATCTCGTTCGGATCGAGAGAATCGAGGACATTGCGATTGATGGCATTCATGGCCTGGACCGCGCGGTTCTGAAAGCGGATGACCGCGCTAAGCACTATTTGCTGTAGGCGGGCGAAGACGGTTTCATAGTGGGCGCCGGGAATCCGCACCTCGCAGACGGCTCCTGCAAAATAGGAAATATCGGCGGTCAATATGGCATCGTCCTCGTCGCGGCGGTGGCTGAAGGTGATCGTAGGTTCCGACGCGTCGGTGTCCGGAATCGTCGGTCGCCCCGAAGCTCGCCGCCAGCTTACGTGCGGTCGGCTCGACAAAAGCAAAAGCGAACTCTCGATTTCGTCTATGATCGTCATGTGGCACCCATGTGTCTTTTCACACAAATAAACTGAGTGTGATGTGTGTTTCAATATCCAAAAACGGCTGCTCACATATTAAGCATGTTTTATAAACGCTCAAAAGGGGAGCATTCCATGCTTAGTCAAATCAAGCGCAGGCACATCATCGTCGCGATGCTGTTCATCTGCTGGGTCGTCGGGTTCCTCGACAAGACCGCGATCAACATCGCCATCATTCCGATCGTCGACGAGTTCCACCTGACCTCCGAACAGTCCGGGATGATCATTAGCGCATTCTTTCTCGCATATTCTCTGACGCAGCTCATCGGGGGCTACCTTGTTGATCGGCTGGGAACCCGCTCGGTCCTGACCTCGGCAGTCGGCATCTGGTCGATCAGCACGATCGCGTGCGGTGCGGTCGGCTCCGCGATGGGGCTGGCCGTGTCGCGCGTTCTGGTCGGAATGGGGGAGGCTGTTTTCCCGGCGGGCAGTTCGGTCGCCATAACCGAGAACTTCAAAAAGGAGAGCATGGCCAGGCCGAAATCGGTCATTCAGTCGGGAGCCTCTGTCGGCTTTGCCGTCGGTTCGCTCGTCACCACCGCGCTGATCGCCTACTTCAACTGGCGTGTCATGTTCATCACCCTCGGCCTAGTCGGACTGGCCCTTGCGATCCTGCTCTATCTGATCATGAAGCCGATGGTTGGCGCTGCTTCGATATCCGTCGGGCCGAAGGAAGAAAAGTCGGAAAAAGCCCGGATCACGGCTCTGCTCAAGAACTCGCTGACCTGGAAGATCGCCCTCTGCTACTTCTTCACGAACATTGTGTTCTGGGGTCTCCAGTCCTGGCTTCCGTCCTATTGGGTGAAGGTCAAGGGCATGAGCATGATGTCGATGGGCGCCTACTCGGCAATCCCGCCGACGCTCGGCTTCCTGTCCTTCCTGTTCTGCGGCTGGCTGCTTGACCGCTATTTCCACAAGAAGGAAAAGTACCTCATCTGTATCGGCGCGCTGGTGTCGGCGGTGTTCATCTATCTGATGGCCAACGCTACATCCATCCCGCTGGCCTTCTTCTATCTGACGGTTTCAAACGTGTTTCTGAACGCGATCTCGATCAGCGTGTTCGTGACGATCATGAAGCACTACCCCAGCCACTCCGTGGGGACCGCGACGGGCCTGATCAATTCGCTCGCCCAGATCGGATCGTTCGTCTCGCCCACAGCGATCGGCGCCATCCTGCAAGCCACGGATCAGAACTATCAGACAGCCTTCCTGGCGATGATCGGCTGCGCCATCGTGACCCTCGCCGTGGCTGCAACGCTTCCGGCCGGAAGCAAGGAAGAGCTGGTCGCAGATCAAGCAATTCCAGGACTGGTGAAATGACATATATCGACATCATCGAGCGCGCTGTCACCGACAAGGCGGAGGGGCTGCAATCGGCAGCGAATGAAATCTGGTCCTTTGCCGAAATCCGATATGAAGAGTACAAGTCGGCCGCACTTCTGGCCGACATTCTCGAAGCGGAGGGATTCTCAGTCGAGCGCCAGGCCGGGGGAATCGAGACGGCTTTCGTTGCGAGCTACGGTAGGGGACAGCCCGTTGTGGCGATCCTGGGCGAGTTCGATGCGCTGCCCAATCTCAGCCAGGAGGGCGACGTCGCGGGATACAAACCCGTCGTCCCCGGCGGCAACGGCCATGGATGCGGACATAATCTGCTGGGTGTCGGTTCGCTGGCCGCCGCCATCGCTCTCAAGGCCTGCAAGGACGAACTCGGGCTTGCCGGTACGATCCGCTTCTACGGCTGCCCTGCCGAAGAAGGCGGTGGCGGAAAGGCCTTCATGGCCCGAGAGGGATTGTTCGATGGTGTCGACGTCGCATTCACATGGCACCCGTGGGATGAGAACCTCGCCTACCATGCAAGAATGCTGGCGACGAACCAGGTCTATTTCACTTTCCGTGGTGTGAGCGCACATGCGGGCTTCGAGCCCCATCTCGGGCGAAGCGCGCTCGATGCAGTCGAGCTGATGAATGTCGGGGCAAATTTCCTGCGCGAGCACATCGTCCAGGACGGCAGAATTCACTATGCAATAACGGATACCGGCGGAAAGGCGCCCAATGTCGTCCAGTCGCAGGCCGAAGTACTCTACAAGGTCCGCGCGCCGCTGATGGATCAGGTGCGGGACATCACCGAGCGGGTCAAGGACGTGGCTCGTGGAGCGGCACTGATGACGGGAACGGAGGTCGAAATCACCTTCGATGCAGCTTCTGCCGACCTCATACCGAACGCCACGCTGGCAGGTGTGATTCACCAGGAGCTCGACAAGATCGGCGGAGCGTCCTTCTCGAACAGCGAGAAGGAGTTCGCGGCGGAGATCCAGAGGACTTTTCCGAGGGATGTTCAAGCGCGCATCGAGAAGCGCGGGACGATCCTCTCCGGACATGTCAACGAGTTTCAGGAAAAGCCGACATTTCTCCATGGCTCGACCGATGTCGGCGACGTCAGCTGGATCGTTCCCACCGGACAGGTCTATATGGCGACATCAGCCTACGGAACGCCTCCGCATAGCTGGCAGATGGTTGCGCAGGGCAAGACTTCCTACGCGCATAAAGGAATGCTTCAGGCCGGCAAGGTCATGGCCGCCGCCGCCGCCAGATGTCTCCAGGACAGCGAGTTGATCTGCCAGGCGAAGCAGGAACACCTGAGGGAGCTCGGAGGCGCTTCCTACAAGCCTCTCATCCCGCTCGAGACGAAGCCGATGAAGGTCCGCTAGGCAAATGCGGACGGTTATGTGAGCCATGGAATAGCTGCGAGCAATAGCGAGCGGCGAGGGGACTTCAGCCGAGTTTGGCCAGTTGCTCGTCCAGAAGGTCAAGGCTGTCCTCTCCCACTTCGTTGACATCACTCGGCATGGGTTCACCTGTCTCCTGATAAACAAGCCAGGCGACATACATGGCTGCTGTCGTCAGCGCGTTCCAGCCGTCTTCGCTGGGCTTTCCCACTGCCTCGGAGAGCCGGCGGAGCGTCCCGTGCTCATCGTCGCTGTAGATGAGGTCGGAGAAGTACCGGCCTGTCAGGCGTCCGCCATCACCCCAGGTACGGATTGCCGCCAAGGCGGCCTTGGTTTCGCGCGCGTCGGGTTCGGTGCGCTCGATCTGTGCGACCAAAAGCGCGGCGATCGCTGCCAAGCGCCGCGCCTGTTCGCGTGGCGGCAGAACCGTCAGCTCGGCGCGCAATTTCATGTCTCCATGGTCTCCACTGGGCTTGTCACAACGTCTATCAACACAGAATAGAGGCCCTTCCTGCTTTTGCCAGAAGGTCCGCCGATTACGCCGCATTGATCGCTTCGACGGAAATACCGGGCGAGCCTGAATCCTCTACATTTTTGCTGCCAACGCATCGGTCGGTCGTGCGCCACGCACGATTCTGCAGGTCGAAAAATATCGACATATGCCTCTCAGTCATGGTCATTTTTTAGACCGTTCCAATTTTCGGGATGAGATTCCGGCAGTCGGGGAGGCGGAAATTTGCCGCAGATGCTTCTAATGGATAGCGGTTCGTATAAATTTCGCTTGACAGAATTGGAACGTTCCAAATATTTAGGTAATCATTCGACGTTGGCGTCGGGAGGAAGACGTGACAAAGGCGCGGGTAACCGTCATCGACATTGCGAAAGCCGCAGGCGTCTCGAAATCGACGGTTTCGCTGGTGCTTCAGGGTTCCTCCCTGGTCAATGAGGGGACGCGTTCCAAGGTCAATGCCGTGATGCGCGAGCTGGGCTACGTCTACAATCGCGGCGCAGCCAATCTTCGGCAGGCCAGTGCCAAATCGAGGATCATCGGGGTCGTCGTGAACGACCTGACGAACAGCTTCTTCGCGGAACTGGCAGTCGGCGTCGACATGGTTGTTCAGTCGGCCGGATTCGTGCAGTTCCTGTCGAACACCAGCGAGAGCATCGACAGGCAGCGCGAGGTTGTCGCATCGATGCGGGAGCATGGTATTTCGGGGCTCATCGTGTCGCCGGCGCGCGCCACAGATGCCGCAGACTTCAAGCCACTCGTCGCGGCAGGGATTCCGGTGGTGGTGGTCGTTCGAAGCCTGCCTGGCGCCAAAGTCTCGTCCGTCGTCTCCGACAACCGGGCTGGCATGGTGTCTGCGGTCAAGCACTTGGCGGAGCTTGGTCACAAGCGCATCGCTTTTCTCGGCGGCTTTCCCGACACCGCTGTCTTCGACGACCGCCTTGCCGGTTACCGAAGCGGCATAGAGGCAGCCGGGCTCGACTATCACCAAGAACTTGTCATCTCGTCGGCGCCTTCGCGAGCTGGCGGGGTGGAGGCGATCGGAAAAGCGATCGTTCTTGCCGACAAACCCACGGCAGCCGTCTGCTTCAACGATGCCGTAGCCTTCGGTGTTTGCGACGGATTGCGTGCGCGCCGTCTGGAGCCCGGCTCCGACTTCGCGGTCGTGGGTTTCGATGACGTCATCGAGGCTCAGGCGGCGGTTCCCGCACTCACAACGGTTTCGGTCGATCCGCAGGGCATTGGGCGCCGCGGCGCGCAACTGCTTCTCAAGCAGATCAATGCGGGCAAGGCGGAGGCGGAGACTGTGACAACAGCGGTTCGGCTGGTTGTTCGCGAGAGCTGCGGAGCCCGCAAGATCGTAAAAATCGAAACAGGACTCTGAGTAACGCCAATGAACAAGCATCTCACCCCGACCGAAGCGGCCGCGCTGATCCCGGATGGCGCTGTTGTAACGGTGTCTTCCTCGAGCGGTCTCGGTTGCCCGGATCTCATGCTGAAGGCGATTGGTGAACGTTTCGATGCGACCGGCCATCCCCGTGATATCACGACCCTTCATCCGATCGCTGCCGGTGATATGAGTGGCATCAAGGGCGTCGACTATATCGCCAAGAAGGGGCTGCTCAAGCGCATCATCGGTGGTTCCTATCCGTCCGGCCCGTCGTCATCAGAGCCGCCGCTGATCTGGCAAATGATCACCAACAACGAAATCCCGGCCTACAACATCCCCTCAGGTATCCTCTTCGACATCCATCGCGAAGCCGCCGCGAAGCGGCCGGGCGTCCTGACCAAGATCGGCATCGATACATTCGTCGATCCCGAGCGGCAGGGTTGCGCGATGAACGGCCTGGCTTCGGAGCATGCGGTGGTCAAGCGCGTCAGCTTCGAGGGCGACGACTGGCTGTTCTTTCCCTCGATCGTCCCTGAGGTCGCCATCATCCGCGCCACCACCGCCGACGAGCGCGGCAACCTGACATACGAACATGAAGGCGCCTACCTCGGCGGCCTCGATCAGGCGCTGGCCGCACGCAACAACGGCGGCATCGTTATCGCCCAGGTCAAGCGGATCACCAAGGAAGGCTCGCTGAAACCCCATGACGTTCGGGTGCCCGGGATGCTGGTCGACTATGTGGTCGTCGATCCGGAACAGAAGCAGACGACGCAGACGCAATACGATCCGGCAATTTCCGGGGAGATCTTCCGCCCGCTCGATAGCTTCAGCGTTCCGGAGTTCAATGTTCAGAAAGTCATCGCGCGTCGCGTCGCGCAAGAACTTCAGGCGGGGAGCTGCGTCAATCTCGGCTTCGGCATCTCGGCCAACGTGCCGCGCATCCTGCTGGAGGAAGGGCTCCACGGCGCCGTCACCTGGGTCATCGAGCAAGGTGCGGTCGGTGGGGTGCCGTTGCTCGACTTCGCCTTTGGCTGCGCCTCCAATGCCGACGCCTACATGCCGTCTCCCTATCAGTTCACCTATTTCCAGGGCGCAGGCTTCGATGCCTCGCTGCTGTCCTTCCTCGAGATCGGCAAAGACGGTTCGGTCAACGTCTCGAAGCTCTCGTTCCGGCCGCATGTGACGGCTGGTGCCGGAGGCTTCGTCGACATCACGGCGCGGGCAAAGAAGATCGTCTTCTCCGGCATGTTCAATGCCGGAGCGAAGCTTTCGATCGCCGATGGATCTCTTCTCATTGAGAAGGAAGGCAAGTTGAAGAAGCTCGTGAACGAGGTCGAACACGTCACTTTCAGCGGTAGGCGTGCGATCGAGCAGGGGCAGGATATAACCTATGTCACCGAGCGGTGCGTGATGAAGCTGACGCCTGATGGTATCGTCCTCACCGAGATTGCCCCCGGTGTCGATCTCCAGTCCCATATCCTCGATCAGTCGGAATTTCCGCTGATCGTCGCGCCCGACCTGAAAGTGATGGATGCCGAGCTCTTTAGGGAAGCGAACATCGGCCTGTCGCTTCCGGTCAAAGGGGCACGGACGCTGGAGGGCAGCTTCCATGGCTAGCGGAACAGTCAGAATTGATGTCGATGGACATGTTGCGACACTGACGATTTCTCGTCCGGAGAAGCTGAACGCGCTCGACCTCGACATGCTCAAGGCATTGGTGGACGCTGCCGACAAGGTGGAGGCGAACGCGAATGTGCGCGCTGCCATTCTCACGGGCGAAGGAAAGGGCTTTTCCGCCGGAGGCGATATCAAGGCCTGGGGCGGAATGTTGCCTCAGGAGTTCGGTCATCTCTGGGTTCGGCACGGTCACCGTATCTTCGAAAGACTGGCGACCCTCCGGGTGCCGCTCATTGCGGCTCTCAACGGCCACGCCCTCGGAGGAGGGCTTGAACTTGCAGGGGTTGCCGACATTCGCCTTGCAGAGGAGCAGATCAAGATTGGTCTGCCGGAAACCGGCCTTGGGATGGTCCCGGGCTGGTCCGGGACTCAGCGTCTTGTGCGCCGGTTCGGGGCGCAGGCCGTCCGACGCATGGCGCTCGGCGGCGAGATATTCACCGCCGAAGAAGCACGCCTGCTCGGTATTGTGGACGCGGTCGTTCCCACCGGAAACGCGGTGACCGCTGCCCGGGAATATGCGCAGCGGATCGCCGCAAGGGGGCCGGCTGCGACGGAGATCGCGAAGTTGATGATCGCATCGGCGAACGGCGAAGACAATGGAACCGCGGTCGAAGCCCTTGGCTCGATCCTCGCTGCGAAGACCGGCGATCTGAAGGAGGGCGTCGCATCATTCAGCGAGAAGCGCCCGGCAACGTTCAAGGGAGAATGGTAATGACGGTGCTCGTCAACCCCACCGCGCTCAGCGACCACAAAGCGCGTGATTTCAAGATGCTCATCGATGGCAAATGGGAGGCTGGTGCCTCCGATCCGATCGAGCGTGTCGCGCCGAGCCATGGCGTCGTGGTCAGCCGGTTTCCGACCGGCAGTAAGAAGGACGCCGAACGTGCGATCGCTGCGGCACGCAAGGCGTTCGACCTCGGGCCGTGGCCCCGGATGACCGCTTCCGAACGTTCCGCCATCCTGCTCAAGGCTGCCGACCTGATCGCGGCGCGTGCAGAGGAGTTGGCATTTCTCGATGCTATCGAGGCAGGAAAACCGATCACGCAGGTGCGGGGAGAAATTGCAGGCTCCGTTGACATATGGCGCTACGCGGCGGCTCTTGCGCGCGACCTTCATGGTGAAAGCTACAACACGCTCGGCGACGGCACGCTCGGCGTCGTCTTGCGCGAAGCGATCGGCGTGGTGTCGATCATCACGCCCTGGAACTTTCCGTTCCTGATCGTCGGCCAGAAGCTGCCGTTCGCTCTGGCCGCAGGTTGCACGACCGTCGTCAAGCCCTCGGAGCTGACCTCAGGATCGACGCTCGTGCTGGGAGAGATCCTGCAGCAGGCCGGCATTCCGGATGGTGTCGTCAACATTGTCACCGGCACGGGACCCGAGGTCGGCGCGGTCATGACCTCCCATCCCGACGTCGACATGGTGTCGTTCACCGGCTCGACCGGTGTCGGAAAGCTGACGATGTCGAATGCTGCACAGACGCTGAAGAAGGTCTCGCTGGAACTGGGTGGGAAGAACCCGCAGATCGTGTTCCCGGATGCCGATCTCGATGCGTTCATCGATGCCGCGGTCTTCGGCGCATACTTCAATGCCGGCGAGTGCTGCAATGCCGGCTCGCGGCTGATCCTTCACAAATCAATCGCTTCCGATGTCGTCAAGCGGATTGCCGAATTGTCGAAGGCAGTGAAGGTCGGCGACCCTCTTGATCCTTCGACGCAGGTGGGCGCGATCATCACGCCGCAGCACCTGGAGAAGATATCGGGATACGTCGCCGGGGCGAGGAGCGGCGGTGCCCGCGTCGCCCATGGCGGCGAGACGCTCGATCTCGGCATGGGGCAGTTCATGTCGCCGACGATCCTCGAAGAGGTCACCCCTGATATGGCCGTGGCGCGCGAGGAAGTCTTTGGTCCGGTGCTTTCGGTCCTGACATTCGAGACATCAGCCGAGGCGATCAGGATTGCGAATTCCATCGACTACGGCCTGTCGGCCGGTGTCTGGAGCCGCGATTTCGACACGTGCCTGACGATCGGCCGATCGGTGCGGGCGGGGACGGTCTGGATGAACACCTTCATGGACGGCGCCTCGGAACTTCCCTTCGGCGGTTACAAGCAAAGCGGCCTTGGTCGCGAGCTCGGCCGCCATGCGGTCGAAGATTACACCGAGACCAAGACACTCAACATGCATATCGGCAAACGCACCAGCTGGTGGATGCCGCAGACGGAAAAGCTGGCTTAGCCGGTGGCCGAACTACGCTCGAGGAGGGCGGGTGATTGGTGCGGGAATGGGTCCCGCATCTTCCAAACTTGAACTGGGAGGTTCTTCGATGAACAGGTTTTTGACCACGACCGCAATGATCGCATTGGCTCTGGCTAGCGCCAGCGTGTCCGTACGCGCAGCCGACGTGAAGGAAGTGCAGATGCTGCATTGGTGGACGTCAGGTGGCGAGGCGGCGGCTTTGAACGTATTGAAGCAGGATCTTTCGAAGGAAGGTTTTGCCTGGAAGGACGTGCCGGTTGCCGGCGGTGGCGGCGATGCGGCGATGAC
>NZ_JBFTZZ010000044.1:0-42170 GCF_056406515.1 Rhizobium sp. P1_B8
AAAGAAGGACATCTCGCAGGCGCGGCTGTGGACGTATTCCCGAGGGAACCGGCATCAAACAAAGAGCGTTTTGAAACACCGCTGCAAGGTTTGGATAATGTCATTCTGACCCCGCATATTGGAGGGTCGACCGAAGAAGCCCAAGAACGCATTGGAAGAGAAGTCTCGAGGAAGCTTGTCGAATATTCGGACATCGGCTCGACGCTAGGCGCTGTCAACTTTCCCCAGGTTCAACTGCCGCCACGTCCAAACGGCACGCGTTTCATCCATGTTCATGAAAATCGCCCTGGCATTCTCAACAATCTGAATACGGTTTTTTCGTCTCGTGGACTTAATATTAATATTGTGGGCGAGTTCCTGCAGACGCACGGCGAAACGGGTTACGTGGTTATTGAAGTCGAAGGCGTTGGCCAAACTGCAAATGATATACTTGATGCACTCCGCCAGATTCAAGGAACGATACGGGCTCGATTGGTTTACTGACGCCGGTGGGAATGCCTTTTCCAGGGTCTAAAGTGCCGGCGGGAGGCAGCATGACCATGGGCGAATGGTTGTCCTTGACTATTCCTGTCGCAACCACGCTCTTGACAGGAGTCGAACCGGTGGCTCACTCCGAAGACGCGTCGTCCAACAGCGCCGAAACCTGCCTTACATGATCTGAGAAACCGGGACGGAGGCGGAATGCCTTTGTCCGCGGATAAGGCTCGGAAACATTGACCGAACCAATGATGCGGCCGGGTCGTGCGGCCATAACGATAACGCGGTTGGACAGATAGACGCTCTCCGTGGTGCTGTGGGTTACCATAACAATCGTGCAACCAGTCTCGCTCCAGATGCGCAGAAGATCGTCGTGCAATCGCGCCCGGTTGATTTCGTCGAGTGCGCCGAATGGCTCGTCCAGCAGGAGGAGTTGCGGCCTGGTAATCAGCGCACGGGCGATCGAGACGCGCATCTTCATACCACCCGAGAGTTCGCGCGGGTACGCGTCGGCGAAGGTCTCAAGCCCGACCATGGTGAGACAACGAATAGCCTCGGATGCCAGATCCACGGCGGAACCCCGTAAGGTCAGTGGCAAAGCGACATTTTCGGAGACCGTCGCCCAAGGCATGAGGCTTGGTTCCTGAAACACGAATCCGATCGAGCCAGCGCCGACAGGCGGTCGGCCGTCGCCCGCCAATTCCACGCGACCTGCCGTGGCACTCGCCAGACCCGCAAGAATATAAAGAGCCGTCGACTTGCCACAGCCGGAAGGTCCGAGAAGACTGACAAACTCGCCCTTGCCGACTGTAAGGTCCATTCGGTCGAGCGCCAGCGTGCCGTTCGGATAGCGCTTGGTCAGGCCCTCGAGCCGGGCAGCAATGACAGCACCATTTCGCGTGCGTTCTTCAAGCCCCATCTTTCAACTCACTTTCGTGCCAATGACCGAGCAGGATCGAGGACAACCGGCTCATAGCGTGCCAGAGCACAACCCCGAACCCCGCAAGTAGAAAGAGCGCGGCAAACATCCGGGGGACGTCGAGCATCGTGCTGCTTTGGACGATCGTCCACGCAAGGCCAGTCGAGGTGCCACTGCCGGCTACGAATTCCGCCACCACGGCGCCGATGACCGACAGTCCCGACGAGACCCGGGCGCCGGACAGAATGAAGGGCAATGCCGCCGGCAATTGCAGGCGCAAGAGCCGCTCCCAACGCGTGGCGCGATAAAGGGTGAAAACATTCTGCAGCCCGCGGTCGACGGATTTCATCCCGACGACGGTGGCCGAGAGCATCGGGAAGAAGGCAACCAGCCAGGACAGGATCAGCAGCGCAAGCCAAACCCTGGATAGTCCGACCCAAATGATCACCAACGGCGCGATCGCGATGATGGGCGTTACCTGGAGCGCCACAGCGTACGGCCAGATGATCTTTTCCACCGTCCGGAAGAGCGAGATCAGAATGCCGAGGGCGATCCCGCTTATCGTCGCGAGCACGAATGCGCTCAACGTCACCAGTGCGGTGTTTCCAAGCGCGCGCATCAGTCCACCGGCATTCGTCCACAGCGATTGGAAGATGACGCTCGGGGCCGGGAGAACATAAGGCGGGATACCGCGCCAGCGCACGAAGACTTCCCAGACGACGAGGAAGATCGCGCCGGCGATCAGGGGTACGAACCGATCGAATACCAGGCCGAGCGAACCGGTTACCCCGTCCGCAGTGATGACGGCCACAGGCGCCACAGCATCTTTATGTTCAGATGTCGTCACAGGCTCGGCCTTTCAGTCCAACCCAGTGAGGCTGCTTGAACTGCTGCCGCTAGATCGAACAGACGCTCCTCATCATGCCAGCGCGCCACCAACTGGATGCCGACGGGAAGGCCTTCTGAAGTGAACCCGCACGGCACTGATATGGCCGGGTGTCCGGTAAGATTGAAGGGATAGAGCGCTGCGGCCCAGGCAGCATAGTCTTCGCCATGGACTGGACACTGCGCGGCGGCCGGCCCGGGTGACCGTGTAAGGCTTGGCGTGGCGATCACGTCCACATGCCGGAACGCATACTGCACACGGCGGAACAGTGCTGTACGCGCCTCTTGAGCCTGCGCGAGATCCGCGGCACTGAAGGACATGCCGAGGTCGGCGATGTTTCTGAAGGTCTCACCCCACATCGACCGCGCCGATGCGCCAAGCTGGCGCAGGCGTCCGGCATGGCCGACAGCTCCGATGACCCTATAGATGGCATGTGCGCCATCGAGAAGCCCCGGCTCAAGATCCGGTTGCAGGCTCGCGCCCGCCCGCTCCAGAACGCCGAGTGCGGCGCTGCAGCGGTCGCTTATCTCCGTCTCGACAAGATAGCCGCCCGGTTTTGCGAGCCATCCGATTCTGGTCCCTTCGAGATTGCCGCTACAGCGACTGCCGTCTGCGACACGCGCCAGCGATGAAAGAGCATCGGCATCTGTCGGGCCGGACATGATCGCGTACGTCGCCACGAGATCCTCGACGCAGTGCGCCATCGGCCCCATCGACGAATAGTTGCCAAAGGTGTCTGGGAAACTCTCATGCGGGATACGGCCAACGGTGGGCTTCAATGCCAGAGTGCCCGTGCAGGCCGCGGGGCAGCGTAACGATCCGCCGCCATCGGACCCGACGGCAACAGAGCCGATGCCCGCCGCCAATGCCGCTGCGGCACCACCGCTCGAGCCCCCCGGCGTAAGCTCCAGCGACCAAGGATTGCGGGTGACGCCGTGAAGGGAGGAATGCGTCGTGACTTCGTGATAGAATTCCGGCGTCGCAGTCTTGCCGATGAGAACAGCGCCGGCCGCCTTCAGTCGCGCCCAGACGACATCGTCTCGCTCCGCAATGACGTCCACCATCGATAGCGATCCGAAGGTCTGCCTGTCGCCGACTGTGGCGATGCCATCCTTCACGGTCACCGGCACACCGCAAAGCGGCCCGGGATCCGCCCTCCGGGCAATCTCGACGTCAATGTGGCGGGCATCTTCCAGCGCGCGCTCATAGCGCGGTACCGCGATGCAGTTGATATCCGTCGCTGTGTCGTTGGCGCGCTGGATGGCCAACGCGACGAGCGCCTCGGACGAGATACTTCCCTCACGCACCATCGCTGCCTGCGTGAGAGCGGAAGCGTATAGTAGGTCGAGCCCGGCGAATGCAGGTTGTGCCTGATCGCGAAACATGGCGTTCACTTCGAACCCGGAAGATAGGAGAGCGTATAGGCTTTCCTGAACTCCAGGTCGGCTGGATAGACGCCTGCCTTCACCATGTCAGCGAAAAAATCCGCCCAGCGCGTATCCGTCATCGCACCAATGCCCTCGCCGCTCTCATTGGAAACGATATGGCGGTCCCGCATCTCGTTGATCGAGGCCTCCCAAAGGCCCTCGCCATAGGCGGGATCGGTGTTGATCGAGGTCGCGAGCTTCATTGCGGGTGTGTAATCGCCAGTCATGCAGCTCTTCCAGCCTTCGGCCGTGGCGCTCAGGAACGCCCTGACGGCATCGGGATGTGCCTCGATATAGCTGCTCATGCCAAAGACGGTCGTCGCATAGTTGAGATAGCCGTGATCTGCGAGCAGCATGATCACCGGAGGCTGGTCGAGCTGGTTGCCGAGGTAATGGGCATCCGCCGTGACATAGCCCTGCTGGATCGCGGTCTTGTCGGAGACGAAGACCGCAGAGCTATAGGTGTAGGGCCGCAACTGGTCGTCGGTGAAACCGAAACGGTATTTGAGGAACTGCCAGAATTCGCCGCGGGCGAAGTCGGCCACCATCACCGGCCGACCTTTGACGTCCTCCAGTTTGGATACCCCCTGCCCTGCATGAGCGACGAGGGTCTGAGGATCCTTCTGGAAGAAGGCCGCGACTGTGACGCCGGGTATACCCTGCTTGACCATATTGAGCGTGGTGAAACTTGATCCCATGCCGAGATCCTGCTCGCCGCCCGCAACCAACATGGCGGTGTTGATGCCAGGTCCACCGGCCATCAGGTCCACATCGAGGCCTGCCTTCTCGTAAAGCCCCGTCGCCTTGGCCTGGAAGAAGCCGCAATGCTCGGCCTCGGGCAGCCAGCCGAGACCGAAACGGATCTTGTCGACTGCGGCGGCAGGGCCACTGGCGCCGAGCAGAAGCGTAGCGGCCATCATTGCAAGCCCGCCGACGCGGGTGGTCTTGGTTGACATTGTTGTTCCCCATTCTTGGTGTTGTGCGAACACGCTACGTCAACTAATGTCCTCTTTACAGCGTCATTTTTGCGCATATATGTCCCAGTTTTTGCACCACAAACCTGAAGAGTGACAAACCGATGAACCAAAAGACCCTGCGGTTTCTCGAACAGGTGTCCCGTTTCGGATCGATGCGGAAGGCCGCCGAAAACCTCAACATTTCCTCGTCCGCGCTCAACCGGCAGATCTTGGCCCTGGAAGAAGAAGTCGGGATGCCCCTGTTCGAGCGTCTTCCTCGCAAACTCCGGCTAACAGCGGCTGGCGAGGTGCTCGTCGCGCACGCACAAGCGGTGGAACGCGATTATCGCTCGACGATGGGCCGCATCGCCGCACTGAAGGGAATGGAAAGAGGCACGATCCGGCTCTCTACCATGGGCGGATTGATCTACGGCCCACTCCTGGCCCTGGCCTGCGAATTCATCCGCCAACACAGCCGCATGCTGGTGCGCGTGGAGATTCAGCCGTCGCCCGAGGCGATCGCTGCACGCGTCATGTCGGGAGAAAGTGATATTGGGTTGGGTTACAACATACTACCCAATCCGGGCCTTCGTATTTTACAGACCATCGACGTGGAAATCGGAGCAGTCGTTTCCCCGGACCATTCCCTTACACACAAGTCGGCTCTTCGCTTATCGGACTGCATCCAGTATCCGATCGTGACGGGGACCGACACGATGGCGATCCGCAGCGTCATGGATCATGCCTTCGCCTCTGCCGAACTGCCCTTGCAGCCGACGGTGGAAACCGATTCTATCGAAGTCATCAAACAGTTCGCGATGAGTGGCAGCGCCATCACTTTCCTTAACCCCTTCGACATCAGTGCGGAGATGGAGCGCGGAGCGTTGATGTGGCTGCCACTCGTAGAGCGTTATTTCCCCATCCCATCCCTTCGCCTCGTCGTCCGCTCGAAAGGTGTACTGGAGACTGCTGCGGCAAGGCTTGCTGAAAATATCAAGTCGCAGATGAGCGCATACAGCGGATGAATAGGCAGCGCTCAACGCTCGCCTTGAAAGGAAACGACCCGCCGTTCTCCATCAAGGGAGCGATCGCACTGGATCTTCAGTGAAAATTCCTGGCCTTCACCTTCAGCGTATCTATATGAAGGTCGGGAATGAAAATATCTCTCGGCTTGACCGCCGGCACTCGATCCCGCGAATCCTGGCCGCCCGGCGAGCCATGGGCGAACTCGTCGCCGCGGCCCGTCGGCAGCTTGAACTCCCCATCACGATCCGCCAAGGCGGATAGGTCGCCCGACAGATCGAACAGTTGCTGGGCGATGAGGTGCACCACCTCCCCTTCCCGCTGGATCCGGCCATTGATTGCCATCATGCTCGATCCTAATACAATGCGCCGACGCCGCTCGAAGAGCTTCGGCCAGACGACGACGTTCGCCGGACCGGTCTCATCCTCGATCGTCAGAAACATCACGCCTTTTGCCGATCCGGGCATTTGACGGACGAGAACGAGGCCTGCGGTCATCAACCAACGGCCATCTCTAGCCAACATGGCTTCTCCGCAGGTGACGATGCTTCGAGCGGCAAGGTCCTTGCGCAGGAAGGCGATCGGGTGCTCTCGCAGGGTCAGACCGGTATGGCTGTAGTCCTGGATGACGTTGTGCCCATCTGTCATCTGCCGGAGTTCGACATCAGGCTCCTGCTGCTCGGCGATTGTTTTCATCTCGCGCTCGGCCGCAGCAACAAAGAGGGGCAGTGGCTCGTCGCGCAAAGCTTTGATCGCCCACAGCGCGTCTCGTCGCTGAAGTTCGAGCGATGGCAGGAAAGCATCGGCCTCCGCCAGTTCGACCAACGACGCCGCTGGCACGCCGGAGCGCCGCCACATATCATCGACGCTATCGAAAGGCTGATCGGCACGGGCGGCCACGATGCGTGCCGCGTCGACTGCGGCCAGTCCACGCACCAGACGCATCCCCAGGCGAACGGCATGGCGGCGCTCGTCACCCACTACCGGCTCGAGCGTGCAGTCCCAGCGAGAGCGGTTGATACAGACCGGCCGGATCTCCACACCGTGGTTGCGGGCGTCACCGACGATCTGGGCGACCGCATAGAAACCCATGGGTTGGCTGTTGATCAAGGCCGCGCAGAACGCGTCGGCGTAATGGCATTTCACATAGCTGGAGGCATAGGCGATGAGCGCGAAGCTTGCAGCGTGGCTTTCAGGAAAACCGTAGGAGCCGAAGCCTTCGAGCTGCGAGAAGGTCTTTTCAGCGAACTCCGGCGAATATCCATTCTTCACCATGCCGGAAACGAGCTTTTCCTTGAACTTTGAGACGCCGCCGGTGAACTTGAACGTGGCCATCGATTTGCGAAGCTGATCGGCCTCGCCGCCGGTAAAGCCGGCGCAGACCATCGCCACCCTCATCGCCGACTCTTGAAACAGCGGCACGCCCAGCGTCTTGCCGAGCACGGCCTCGAGTTCCGGCGTGGGATATTCGACCGGCTCCTTGCCTTCGCGCCGGCGCAGATAGGGATGCACCATATCCCCTTGGATCGGACCGGGCCGGACAATGGCGACCTGCACCACGAGGTCGTAGAAGGTTCGGGGTTTCAGCCGCGGCAGCATCGCCATCTGCGCGCGGCTTTCGATCTGGAAGGTGCCGAGCGTATCGGCCTTGCGGATCATCGCATAGGTCGCAGGATCCTCCTGCTCGATCTTCGAAAGATCAAGGTCCTCGCCCATATGCTCGCGAATAAGATCGAACGCCTTGGCCATGCAAGTCAGCATGCCCAATGCCAGGACGTCGACCTTCATGAACTTCAGTGCCTCGACATCATCCTTATCCCATTCGATGATCTGCCGGTCCTTCATCGTCGCCGGCTCGATGGGGACGAGATCGTCGAGCCGATCATGCGTCAACACGAATCCACCCGGATGCTGGCCGAGATGCCGGGGTGCCCCCATCAGCTGCTGCGCAAGTTTCAGCGTCAACGCCAGCCGGCGGTCGTCGGGATTGAGGTTGAGTTCGCGCAGGTTCCGATCGCCGACCATATCGGCGGACCAGGACCACATGCCCGATGACAGAGCCTTGATCATATCCTCCGGCAGGCCGAGCGCCTTGCCGACATCATGGATCGCACCTTTCGCACGATAGCGTGTCACGGTCGCGCACAGAGCTGCCTTCTGATGTGTGTAGGTCTTGTAGATCCACTGGATGACTTCCTCGCGGCGCTCATGCTCGAAGTCGACGTCGATATCCGGCGGCTCGTCGCGTTCCTGGGAAACGAAGCGCTCAAAGAGCAAATCATTCGTCTCCGGATCGATCGACGTGATCCCGAGAATGTAGCAGACGGCGCTGTTGGCGGCGGACCCCCTGCCTTGGCAAAGAATACCTTGAGACCGCGCATAACGCACGATCGAGAAGACGGTCAGAAAGTAAGGCGCGTATTTCATGGTGCGGATGAGATCGAGCTCGTGGCGCACCGTCTTCAGGACGTCTGGTGGCATGCCTTCTGGATAACGATCGGGAATGCATTGCCAAACATAGTGCTCGAGCGAGGCCTGGGCGTCCTTGCCCGGCACGATCGCCTCCTCCGGATATTGATAGGTGAGCTCCTCAAGCGAAAACTTGGCTCTCGCGACGATCTCCATCGTCCGCGCGAGCGCCTCACGGTAGCGCGGAAAGAGGCGCTGCATTTCTTCCGGCGGCTTCAGGTATCGATCGGCATGGCGCTCGCGCTCGAAACCGACATCGTCGATCGTCGTGCGGGTGCGAATGCAGGTCACGATGTCCTGCAACTGCCGGCGGCCTGGCTCATGGAAGAGGACGTCATTGGTGACGACCGTCTTCACCTTGAAGCGTGCGGCGAGATTGGAAATTTCATGCAGCCGCAGCTGATCGTTCTGCCGGCGCCGCAGGCAAAGCGACACATAGGCGCGATCGCCAAACACCTCGGCCATCTTGCGCAGCTGGATCGCGCAGGCGTCGTCCGGCAGATCCGGCACCAGGATGCCGATCATGCCATCCGCATAGGCGACGACGTCGTCCCAGTGCAGGATGCAGTTGTTCTTGCCGCCGCGCGACTTGCCGAGTGTAATCAGCCGGGTGAGCCTCGAATAGGTAGCGCGATCCGTCGGATAGACCAGCACGGACATGCCATCGGCCAGATCGAGCCGGCAACCGACGACGAGCCGCAAACCGGTGGCGCGCGACGCCTCGAGCGCCCGCACAATCCCGGCCAGCGAATTGCGATCGACGATGCCGATGGCTTGGATGCCGAGAGCCTTGGCGGTCTCGAACAGTTCCTGCGCCGAGCTTGCACCGCGCAGGAAGGAAAAATGGGTGGTGACCTGCAGCTCGGCATAGCTCATGCGAAGATCCCGTGCATGAACCAGCGATGGCTTCCGGTTTCGGGATCAATGCCGTCCCCGGAGCGAAAGACCCAGAGACGTTCGCCAGCCTCGTCTTCGATGATGAAATAATCCCGTACCGCCTCCATCTCGGCGTCGCGCTGCCACCATTCGCCAAAAATCCGTTCCGGGCCATCGGCCCGCTTGACCTTGCGGCGCTTGCCACGCCAGGTGATGGAGACCGGCGGGCGGTCCGGCAGCAAGGCGATGGCCTCGATAAGCTCCGGATGCGCCAGCAGCCGGACCGGCCGGCGCCAATGGCTGACCCAGGTGACCTCGACCGGATCGGCAGCAGGACCGATCCGCTGGACGGAGCGCTCGGGCACGTCGGAGGCAACGGGTGCCACCCGATAAACACGCTGGCCACGGTTGCCGTAGATATCGATCAGCGGCGTGACGTCCGTGACCTCGTCCTCGACCAGCGAGGAGGATTTCTGGCGCTCCTCCAGCGGCTCGGTCATCACGGCGACCAAGGTCAGCTTCTCGATCCCGAAACCGGGCTCGATCTTCTCCGTCCGGTCGCGAAACAGCTTCGTCAGCCAGGCGACATCGCGCACCGGTTTTGCCGTGCCGGCGCGGATCGCCTGTCGCGTTCCGTCGACCCTCTCGACGATCAGATCCGCTCTCCGGACGCCAAGACCGCGCTTTTGCAGTTCCTCGATCAGTTGCACGACCAGTCGTGAGACATATTTGTTGATCGTCTCGGAAGCACCGATCGGCTCGGCAAAGACGCGGCTGACCTCGACGAGCTCGGCGGTACGGATCGGATCGATCGGCTCGCAGATACGGCCGAACATCTGATCGAGCCGCCGGCCGATCTCCGGCCCGAAGCGAAGCGTCAGCGGCGCGCGCGGCGTATTGGCCAATTCGCCGATGGTCTGGAAGCCGAGCGTGCGAAGGTCGCTGACGACCGCGCCGGGAAGGCGAAGCAACGATATCGGCAGCTTCTCGACGGCGCGCACGGTCTCGCCGATCGGCACGATGACCGTCTCACGGCTGATGGCACGGGCACAGGCATGCGCCGTGCCCCAGGTGTCGGCGACAGCGATGCGGGGCGTGAGCTTTCTGGCCAGGAACTGGTTGGCGATCCTCGTCACCATCGGCAGTTCGCCACCCTGCAGGTGATCGGCGCCTTCAGTATCCATGACAATGCCATCGATCCCATCGACCGCGACGATCGGAGAATAGAGCGTCAGCGCCCAAAGGGTAATGCGTTCGAGTGCTGCGGCATCCGCCGCAGGATCTGCATCGACCAGCATCAGACCGCGAAACAGCGCCTGCGCTTTGGCAGCCGGCATGCCGACATGGACGCCAGCTTTTCGGGCGGCGGTGTCTGCGGCCGCTACCCAGCGTTTCGAGCCGCTCCTGGCGATCACGGCGATCGCCTGTTCAGGCGGAATAGACGGATCGGCGCGACGAATGCGATCCGTCGGCAGATCCGGGAGATAGATCGAGACGACCCTTGTCATCGCACGCCCTCACGAGAAACTCAGCACATTCACCCGCTTTCACGCGCATCAGTTCCAGCAACCACTGGGCCCTGCCGACACCCGGCACTGGCAGCTCCTCCGACGGCATGACGCTCACCCGCCACCTCGTGGTCGACGCCGTCGGCTGCCCGAAATCATTCGCCTCCGTTTGCCTGCGCCAGCGTCGGACGGCGAGCGCCATCGTCCCTGTTTTCTCGGCCGCCAGCTGTAGCCGGCGGGAGCCGACCATGGGCAATCGGACAAGTTCACCAACGACGGCGCCAAGGCCGCCGAAGGACAGCCCCTCCTCCATATTGGCGAGCACGTCCTCTTCCTTGTCGGACTCGACAAAGATCACCCGGTCGGCATGGAGGCCGACCTCAGCGAGTGCCGGAAAAAACAGGTCCGGCCGCGTCAGGCACCAGACGATCGGGCCTTTGGTGCGCGCTGCGATGCCGGCGGCGAAAAGCGCTGCCGCCGCACCATCCACCGTGCCCGACCCGCCACCGGCGAATTCGTGCAAGGCGCCATAGGCCAGACCACCTCCCGGCAGGACTGCATCGATTTCCGGCACACCGAAGGAAAGACAGCCGGCCTTTCTGGCTGACACGCCCTCCAGCGAAGCGATGCGCTCGCGCAGATCGGAAATCACCCGTTCACGGGCAGCAGTCATCGTTCACGGCTCCCTTAAAGGTCGTGTTGGCGGCCGACATCATGTCGATCAAAATGCGGATGTTCCCTATCTGTTCCCGCCGACTTGAAGAGTCAAGCAACCGGAGGATGGGAATATTATCCTGAACATTAGGAATCGCACGAATACCCAAGAGAATCAGGTGGGTAGCGGCTGGAGGTTTTTTTCGGAGCGCCTGCGAGTGCTACTCCCTTTGTGTGAATTGCGGGGACAAGTCGGCATCGTCACAGTGTCTTTAAGATTTTTCTGCTGAACTGTCGGCATGACCAGGCCTCCGAGATCAAAACCCCTCCTTCGTGATACCGAGGCTCCGATCCGCTCAAAGCCGCGAGGCAAGCGAAATCCGGCCCAGCCACAGCTGCCTTTCGATCCGATGCCAGACCGCGTCGAACCTGCGTTGGCGCAATTGAAGAGCCATCCTCCAAAAGGGAAAGAATGGAGTTGGGAGCTGAAATGGGACGGCTATCGCCTCGCAGTTCATATCGAGCCTCAAGGGATAAGGATCCTCACCCGCCGCGGCCATGACTGGACGCACCGGTTTCCGGCGATCGTAGAGGCCGCCCAAACGCTCGGACCGGCGACGATGATCATCGATGGCGAGGCCGTTGTCCTTGATGAAGAGGGCCGGCCGGATTTCGGGCTGCTGCAGCAATCGCTCGGCGCATCCGGCAAACAAGCCGGCAACCGGGCCTCCGAGGCCTTCTTCTACGCTTTCGATCTCATCTATTTCGACGGACACGATCTGCGCGGTGTCGAATACCGATCGCGCCGACATCTCCTTGAGGACTCGTTGAACGGCCCAAAGGGTGACAAAGACGGTGCCATCCGGCTGTCGGAAACATTCGACACTGAACCAGCCGTCCTGCTGGAGCATGTCTGCCGCCTCGGCCTGGAAGGCATCGTCGGCAAGCACCTCGATCGGCCCTATCGTTCCGGCCGGACCGCGGATTGGGTGAAAGTCAAATGCGTCCAGAGCGAGGCGTTCTTCATTGTCGGCTATGAGAGGTCGGCGTCGCCTGCCGGCTTCGGGTCGTTGGTGCTTGCTGCCAATCGCGGAGCCGATCTCGTCCACGTCGGAAGCGTCGGCACGGGCTTCAAGGAAGCCGAGGCCATCAGGCTGCGGAAGATGCTGGACAAGCTGCGCTGGAAGCGAAAGCAGCCGCCCCTGCCCTATTCCGCAAGTGCCGATATCGTCTGGGTCGAACCGACGCTGATTGCCGAAATCGAGTTTCGCGCCTGGACATCAGATGGGAAACTTCGCCATCCATCCTACAAGGGCTTGCGCGAACGGCAGGACAATGCCGACGTCTTCCGGCTCGACTAGCGAAATCAGCGCCATACGCTAGATTGTCCTCCACTGAGCTCAAGCGGAGCAGATGGCCCACGATGTGCAATCTTTATCGCATGGAAGACAGGGACTGGGTCGCAAAATGGGCCCAGGACGCTGAAAGCCTGATCAATCTGATGCCCGCCTACCAGATGAACCCAGACCAGATGGGGCCTATCATCCGCAATACTACTGAGGGAAAGAAGCAACTGGTCCATGCGCGCTGGGGACTGCCCTCGCCGCGCTTCGCGCTCGAGAAGTCCGCCAAAGCGAAGGCCGAGAAACTTGCGGCCAAGGGCAAGCCATTCGATCTCGAAGAACTGATCCGAATGGAGGCCGATCGCGGCACGACCAACGTGCGCAAGCTCAGTTTTCCGCACTGGAAGCGATGGTTCGGGGCCGAAAACAGATGTCTCGTCCCGGTCACCAGTTTCGCCGAGCCGGATCCGGCCAGCCAGGAGGAAGGCGGCAACGTGCCCAATGCCTGGTTTGCACGCGACGAGGAGAAGTCGCTGATGTTCTTTGCCGGCATCCATGTGCCGCAGTGGCAGAGTGTCCGAAAGGTCAGGGACGGTCTGACGACTGATGATCTCTACGGTTTCCTGACCACCGATCCGAATAACGTGGTGAAGCCAATTCATGAGAAGGCCATACCGGTCCTCCTTCTGACCACCAAGGAAACCGATGTCTGGATGCGTGCGCCATGGGATGAGGCCAAGGCGCTTGCCAGCCCACTGCCCGACGATGCGCTGATCGTAACATCCCGGGAGCCTTACGGCTCGACGATCGTAACGAGGGCCGGAGAACCGGTCGTGCAGCCGAGCCTTTTCTGAGCCTAACCGGCCCAAAGCAGATCGATCCACACTGGGGGCATGATCGCTTGTGTGGTTCCAGTCTCTCACCGAGTTGTCGATCTTGGCCTGCTTGAGATTGTCAGCAAGTGCTGGGTTTAAGAGGAGTGATCGATCCGCAGCCCTGCGTCGCGGGCAAACGCGTGTTGATATCGCCGCGAAGGCTGCTATGTTCTCTCTTTGTTTCGGGTAAGGCCCTCAAAAGGGACACCGAGCCGGTAGCTCTCTTGCAAGATCCGCCATGAACGATACGACGCCAACGCCGATCCGCAAAATTGTCCATGTCGACATGGATGCTTTTTACGCGTCGGTCGAGCAGCGCGATAACCCGGAACTTCGTGGCAAGCCGCTCGCCGTCGGCGGATCCGCAGCGCGCGGCGTGGTGGCCGCCGCAAGCTATGAGGCGCGTGCCTTTGGTGTCCGTTCGGCCATGCCATCGGTCACCGCAAAACGGAAATGTCCTGACCTGATTTTCGTGCCGCCGCGCTTCGACGTTTACAAGGCCGTTTCCCAGCAAATCCGCGAAATCTTCGCCGAATACACACCACTGA
Source organism: Rhizobium sp. P1_B8 (assembly GCF_056406515.1). NCBI lineage: Bacteria > Pseudomonadati > Pseudomonadota > Alphaproteobacteria > Hyphomicrobiales > Rhizobiaceae > Rhizobium > Rhizobium sp. P1_B8. The sequence continues at coordinate 13,962 of NZ_JBFTZZ010000044.1, forward strand.
TCGAGCCACTCTCGCTCGACGAGGCCTATCTCGATGTGACGGAAAACCTGAAAGGCATGGAAATCGCCACCGAGATTGCCCTGGAGATCCGCGCGAAGATCAAGCAGGTCACCGGGCTCAACGCTTCGGCCGGCATTTCCTACAACAAGTTCCTGGCCAAGATGGCCAGTGACCTCAACAAACCCAACGGCCAGGCCGTCATCACGCCGAAGAATGGGCCAGGCTTTGTCGAAACCCTGCCCGTCAAGAAATTCCATGGTGTCGGGCCTGCGACGGCCGAGCGCATGCGTAAATTCGGTATCGAAACCGGGCTCGATCTGAAATCGAAGTCGCTCACCTTCCTGCAGGAGCATTTTGGGAAATCCGGTCCCTATTTCTATGGCATCGCCCGTGGCATTGACGAACGCCAGGTCAGACCCGACCGCATCCGCAAATCGGTCGGCGCGGAAGACACATTCGCCGAGGATATCCATAATCTCGAACGCGCGAAGGCAGAACTGAAGCCGCTTGCCGAGAAAGTCTGGCGCTACTGCTATGCGCAGGGAACCAGCGGCAAGACGGTGACTGTAAAAATCAAATATTCGGACTTCACCCAGGCGACGCGCAGTCGGACAGGCACAGTGCCATTCGCAAACATGGCTGATTTATTCGACGCGGCATCGGCACTTCTGGCAACCGTCTATCCCTTCAAGCTGTCAGTGCGCCTGTTGGGGGTGACACTCTCGTCGCTGACCAACAATCAGCCCAGCGACGCCACCGAGGGGCAGCCGCAATTCGATCTCAATCTTTAGCAGGAACGAGGCGCCGAAAACAAAACAGCCTGCCGCGGGGGCGGTGCGGCGAGCGCCTGGCAGGATTATTTCGATGGGCAGCGTTCCCTCGAACAGGCGATCAAGCGGCTCGCCAAATCGTCGAAGCAGGCCACTTGAACGCGCGGTCCGTTAGATACCATATCGCCGATCGAGTTCTTTCAGCGCGGACTGTACCTCATCGATCGAAATCGGCTCTGGCATTCCCGGCACCTGCCGGAGAGCGGAATCGAATCGACAGCGTAAAAGTCGGAGGCCCAGGCGGCGAGGATCGTTCGCTTATCATCGACGGAAAGAGCCGGCGCTCTCACCACATCGATTGGCCGCTGAAGCTCCATACCCTGAAGCAAGACCGCTGGTCCCATCGCCATCGCGTTGCTGGCTGCCTGCTGCAACATGTCATGCGTCATCGGACCACCTCACTGTACGTGTGGATCCCGGTCACGCTGCAGACGTGACGCGGCGATCACGTTCATTTCCGGCGCCAGCAGATCGTGTTTCTCGGCGAAAGCCGCAAACAGGCCACGCGCGGTTTCTGCTTCAATCTCGCCACGCAGTGCCGCACTGCAGGCCTTCAGCGCAATCGCATGCGCGCTGTCCCTGAGTGACGTCGGACACTCGGAAAGATGCCGGTAGGCATCCATGACGCTGCGAACCTCCGCTGGGTAGCCAAGGCCGACGAGAATGGAAACAGGCTGTCTAAACATATCGGGTTTCATCGCTCTCTCCTTTCCAACCCGGAATGTTGATGAGCGCCGTAGCCACGGCGCCCTTGTTCTGCGGTCAATGCGGGGTCAAGCCGCCTTCTGCGCTTCGATTTGCGGGGGAGCGACTGCCCCAGCGCTCTGGATGGAGATCTTGCGCGCCTTCAACGCCTCGGGGATCTCCCGAACCAGATCGATCGACAAGAGCCCGTTGCTGAGTTCCGCCCCGTTCACTCTGACATGGTCGGCGAGTTCGAACCGGTGCTCGAACGGCCGGCCGGCAATGCCGCGATGCAGGTAGCCCTCGGCAGCCGCTTCCTGCTTCTTGCCGGTAACCGTCAGTAGATTGGATTGGAAGGTGATGTCGAGTTCGTCCTGGGTGAAGCCCGCGACCGCGATCGAAATCCGGTAGGCGTCGTCACCGGTCTTGACAATGTCATAGGGCGGCCAGTCGCTGATCGACCGGGCGCGCTGGGCGTTTTCCAGAAGATTGAAAACCCGGTCGAAGCCGACGCTCGAACGGTAGAGCGGTGCATAGTCGTAAGATGTTGCCATAGCCATATCCTCCTTGAGCAACATGGATATGGAAGCGCCGAAAGCGGCGCTCCCAGCAAGGCCAGCCCTTCATTGAGCGGCTGGCGGCAATCGATTTGGTTTTTGAGAATTTCGGATTCAAGAGTAGCGGCAGAAAAAAATTTGCTCGTGTTCGGCTTCTGCCACCGGCTCAATCCAACTCATAAACGGCCGCATTATCCTGAACTTCGCGCAAGCCTTTGTAGGATGCGTGACGAAGATTGCCGTCGTCGGTCCAGCCCCGGAATTCGATCTCGGCAATCAGCGTCGGCTGGCGATGGCAACCGGTGAAGAGGGTTCGATCAAGCGACGCCCTTGCCGCCGGTGACACCATAGACCTCACCGTTGATGAAGCTTGCTTCTGGCGATGCAAGCAGGACGAACACGGGAGCCAGCTCGACCGGCTGGCCGGGCCGGCCGAAGTCGCTATCCTTGCCGAAGTTCTTCACCTTCTCGTCTGGCTGCCCGCCACTCGGCTGGAGAACCGTCCAGACCGGTCCGGGTGCCACGACATTGGCGCGAATGCCACGCTCAATCAGCTGCTTGGCAAGGGCCTTCGTATAGGCGACGATGCCGGCCTTTGTCGTGGCATAGTCGAGCAAGATCGGTGACGGCTGGTAAGCCTGGATGGAAGCTGTCGTTATCACCGCAGATCCCGCCGGCATATGGGGCACGGCGGCTTGTGCGATCCAGTGGAGCGCATAGAGATTGGTCTTCATCGTCTTGTCGAAATCCTCCGTCGACAAATCCTCGATCTTCTCGCGGTACTGCTGCCGGCCGGCATTGATGACGAGAATATCGAGACCGCCAAGACCGGAGACCGCCTCGTCGACCAGTTGCCGGCACCACGGCTCCTCCTTGATGTCGCCGGGTAGGGCGACGGCTTTGCGGCCCTCGGCTTCGATAAGTCCGATCACTTCCCTGGCATCTGCCTCTTCATCCGGGAGATAGGCAATCGCGACATCGGCGCCCTCGCGCGCGAAAGCGATTGCCGCAGCGCGGCCAATGCCCGAATCTCCGCCGGTGACGAGTGCCTTCCGGCCAGTGAGCTTCCCTGACCCGCGATAACTCTCCTCGCCATGATCCGGCGTGGGATCCATCTTGCGGGCGAGGCCAGGCGCATGTTGCGGTTGGTTTGGGAAAGGCGGTGCTGGATAAAGCGTGCGAGGATCGTTCAAGGAGGTCTTGTCGCTCATAATGACACCCAAGGTTTTTCCGAATTGCATGGCGAATGCATGTCCGCGAACGCCCGTTTCATCCCTTTGTTCCTGTAACGCCGTCGGCTCGGAACAAACTTTTTGCGTTGTCGTTCGTTCTGATTATCAACGAAGGAGGAAATGTCATGCCCCGTGGTGACAAGTCCAAGTACACCGACAAGCAGGAACGCAAGGCAGACCACATCGCCGAAAGCTACGAAGACCGTGGCGTATCAGAGAAGGAAGCCGAGCGCCGAGCCTCGGCGACCGTCAATAAGGATGATGGCGGCGGCAAGAAGGCCGGCGGTTCCGGGCAAGGCAAGCATACCGGTCATCCGGCCGCCCATAAAGGCGGCGAGAAGGGCGGCAAGGCGGCAGCGTCGCGATCGGCCGCAGACCGTTCGGCTTCGGCAAAGAAGGCGGCCGCGACGCGGAAGCGGAATGCCGAGCACAACGCCCATCATTGATCGGTCGTGTCCCGTGACGGAGCAGAAACGCTACATCCCAGCACCTGACGGATTCCTAATGGTCTTGAGACAGGGAGACGACGTGCTTGCCCGCCTGGGAACGCTCATGGTCGACGAAGACATTCCATCGGCCATGCTTACTGGATTCGGGTTCGCTGGCCAGATCACCTTCGGCTTCTTCAATTTCGAAGCCCGCGAATACAAGCCGAAGAGCTACGAAAACCTTGAGGTGACCAACTTGACGGGCTCGCTTGCCTGGAAGGACGGAAAACCGCTGCCGTATCTGCACGCAACCGCCGGCAGCTCTTCCTTCGAGGCGGTCGGCGGTCACCTGTTGGCGCTCGAGGTCGGTCGCGGTTCGATGGAGCTCCATGTGACGATCCTGAGAGATCGGCTCGAACGGTCCACCGACGCGTCGATTGGCGCCAACATCCTGCAACTCGGTCCGGCCAGTTGAGACGCGGGCTGGCTGCGCTGCCTCGTCTTAGTCGCTGACAACGCCGCGGGGGACCGACAGTCGGATCGCGAGTCCGTTCGGCATCCAGTCGCGCGCGATATCGACGCCGAGGCTCTGACTGATTATCTGCTCAAGCCGGCTTCCAAAACCGATCGAACGTGGCTCCAAGGCAGCCTGCGGAGGACCGCTGCTCTCCAGCCAGACGATCTCCAGGATCTCGCCCTTCACCGCCACCGCTATCTCCAGCTTTCCCTCTTCAACGGACAGCGCACCATATTTCGCGGCATTGGTTGCGAATTCATGGAACAGAAGCGCGAAGTTTGTAATTTTGGTGCCGCTGATGTCGATGTCATCTCCGATCAGCTGCCAACGATTGGCACCGTCCCGCTCATAAGGCGCGAGGATATTCGACAGAAGCTGAAAGAGGGTGGTCTCCGGAGCACCGGTCGCGGTCTCACCGTTTAAACTCGGCAATGTCATCTCATGCGCCCGCGAGAGGGCCATCAACCTGTCCTTCATCCCCGCAGCGAGATCAGCAGTCGTCTTTGCCGTCCTTGCTGCAAGGGTGATGATGCTGCCGGTAATGGCGAACAGGTTTTTTACCCGGTGATGCATCTCGCGCAGCAGAAGTTCCTGACGCTCGGCGGCGCGCTTACGCTCTGATATGTCGCGGGCAATTTTCGATGCGCCGATGATCTTTCCGTTGCCGTCCCGAATAGGCGAGATGGTGAGAGAAATATCGATCAGGCTACCGTCTTTACGTCGTCGTATCGTCTCGAAGTGATCGACGCGTTCGCCGGCTTGAATGCGGGCGAGAATGGCTGGCTCCTCGTTCAGGCGATCGGGTGGAATGACGATCGTGATCGGGTTGCCGATAGCCTCGTCTGCCGTATAACCGAAAAGACGCTCAGCGCCCTTGTTCCAGGTCGTGATGACTCCGCTGAGGCTCTTGCTAACGATCGCATCGTCGGAGGATTCGACGATCGCTGCAAGAAAAGCTGCAGCATTACGTCCATGCTGCGCAGCTTCTATGTCGGCCTCCAGCTGTCGCAAACCGAGCTGGGCCTGGCCCTCGTGTTGCTGGTTATCGGAAATCGACATTTACGCCCCGTCAATCAACGCATTTTTCAAGAAATCGAGACGGCCGAGACCGCTAATGCACCGCCGACCATATTCGCTAAACACCACCAACAACAGTCAGAATCATTTTAGGGGTCGCAAATCCGTATGACGCCATCCGAATGCGAGATCGCTGGCAAAATGCCTTCGCCTTGAACGGAATCGAACCCAGAACCAGCAAACTCAAGAACCTATCTTGCTGATTTCCCACGGAAATGTCCTCTATAATCAACATAGTTTGCGGTCGCTAAAAGAGCCGGGCAAGCGGGCAAAGCCTCCACTGCTCTAAAGGACCGGCTTTCGTTTGGAGCGAGCAGTTCATGCTGCTCATTGCGCCTTTTAACCACGGCCGACTGTCCAACTTTTTACCCTTATTTATCCCAGGTCCGAAGACCGGCGATGCTAGTCCTTTTTCCAGAGGCGCTGATGTGGATCGGCACCCAATTTTGAAAAAGGAAAGCATCATGAAAAAACATCTTCTCACCACTGTCGCACTTCTTATTGCCATCTCTCCCGTTGCGGCCGAAGCCCGCTGCGTGCCGAATAACGCGGTCATCGCCGCGAACGCAGTTCCCGTCATTCAGTACAAAAACACGACGATCGACGGCGTGAAGGTCTTCTATCGCGAAGCCGGCCCGAAGGACGCGCCGGTCCTCCTGCTCCTGCACGGATTTCCGACCTCGTCACACATGTTCCGCAACCTCATCCCCCTGCTCGCTGACCGCTACCGCGTGATTGCGCCTGACTATCCCGGCTACGGCCAGAGTGACGCGCCCGACCACACCAAGTTCGACTACACATTCGCGAACCTGACCAACATCGTCGACAAGCTGACCGACAAGGTCGGAGCCGATCGCTACAGCATGTACGTCATGGATTACGGCGCACCGATTGGATATCGGCTCGCGCTCAAACATCCCGAGCGGGTTGAATCGCTAATCGTGCAGAACGGCAACGCCTATACCGAAGGTCTCGCCGCATTCTGGGACCCGATCAAGGCCTATTGGGCCGAAAAGACGCCGGAACGCCGGGAAGCACTTGCCGGCCTGGTCACGCTCGAGACCACCAAGTTCCAATATACCGACGGTATGGGTGATGTTGCACATATCAGCCCCGACAACTGGGTCGTCGATCAGGCATTGCTTGATCGCCCGGGCAACAAGGATATCCAGCTGGATCTCCTGGGCGACTACGGTAGCAATGTGCCGCTTTACCCTCAGTTCCAAGCCTTCTTCCGCGAGCGCCAACCGCCAACACTGATCGTCTGGGGCAAGAACGACAAGATCTTCCCCGAACCCGGCGCGCACCCCTATCTTCGCGATCTCCCGAACGCCGAGATGCATATTCTCGACAGCGGCCATTTCGCCCTGGAAGACAAGCTCGACGTGATGGCGCCGCTGATCCGCGACTTCCTCGACCGCAAGGTTTGTAACTAATCCAGAGCTCATCCACTTCGCGGGGCTAACGGCCCCGCGGCCAACCCCCTCAAAGGAAAAGATCATGACCAATCCTCTTTCGGGCACCCAGGCGGCTGGGGAGCCAGCCCGTTCGATCGTCCTCGTGCACGGCGCTTTTGTCGATGGCTCCGGATGGCAACAAGTCCATAGCGAACTTGTAGACCGCGGGTTCGAAGTGCTTGTCGCCCAACACCCGACGACCTCACTTGAAGGTGACGTTGCGACCACCGAGCGTCTTATCGCATCGGCTCGCCATCCGGTGCTCCTGGTGGGCCACAGCTACGGCGGAGCGGTTATCACGGAAGCCGGCGCCAATCCCAAGGTCGAGTCGCTGGCCTACATCGCGGCTTTCGTGCCGGATGTCGGCGAGTCCGTCGCAGCGCTGAATGAAGCGCCGGAAGAGCCCGGCGAAGCGAAGGCGCCGTTGTTGCCTCCGCAGGATGGTTACCTCCTTGTGGACCCGGCCCGTTTTTCGGAAGCGTTTGCTGCCGATGTCGATCCCGCCACCACGCGGTTCATGGCTGCCGCCCAGCTACCCTGGGGCCTTGCGGCGGTCATTGCGCCCCTCACGCATGCCGCATGGAAGACCAAACCCAGCTTCTATCTTGTCGCTTCCGCCGACAGGATGGTACCTCCGAGTGCGCAGCGCCGCATGGCTCAGCGCGCGGCAGCCGCGATCACTGAAATCGATAGCAGTCACGCCGTGATTATGTCGCACCCGCAGGACGTCGCAGCGTTCATCGCAGCAGCAGTCGTAAGCACTATCCCGAGAGCCGGACAATGACCCGGCCCGTCACCTACCACCGAACCACCAGCATTGCCGGCGTCAACATATTCTACCGCGAGGCGGGAGAGCGCGGCGCACCTGTGGTGGTGTTGCTGCACGGCTTTCCAAGCTCTTCGCACATGTACCGCAACCTCATTCCAGCGCTCGCTGACCGCTATCATGTGATTGCACCAGACCTTCCGGGGTTCGGTCTGTCGGAAATGCCTTCGTCGAGCGACTTCGAATATGACTTTGCCACGTTCTCAACCGTTGTCGCCAACCTTCTCGAACAGCTGGGTGTCGAGCGGTATGCGCTGTATGTCATGGATTACGGTGCGCCGACCGGGTTTCGTTTGGCGCTCGCGCATCCCGACCAGGTCACCGCCCTGATCGTCCAGAACGGCAATGCCTATGAAGAGGGCATGGGGGACTTTTGGGCACCGACGCGCGCTTACTGGGCCGACAACGGCCCGGCGAACCGCGACGCGATGCGACCTTTTCTGTCGCTCGACGGCACACGCTTCCAGTATCTCACTGGGTCAAAGGACGAGGCGCGGATCGACCCCGCGTCGTGGCTGTACGACCAGCTCTTCCTCGACCGTCCGGGCAGCGTCGAAATCCAGTTGGACATCATCTACGACTATCGGACCAACGTCGCGCTCTATCCCGCCTTTCAGACTTATCTGCGCGAACTTCGGCCTCCGACGCTGATTCTGTGGGGCAAGAATGATCCCATCTTCCTGCCCGACGGCGCGCGCGCTTACCTTCGCGACGTTCCCGAAGCCGAACTTCATTTCTTCGACACTGGACATTTCGCCCTCGAAGACAAGGCGGACGAGATGATCCCCGTGATGCGCGACTTCCTTGCCCGAAATCTGACCAAATAACTCAACCCCAAAGAAGGATAAGAACCATGTACAATAGCAAATCCAAGCCGAGCGTACTTCCGACCGGTGGCGGCGCAGCCCTCATCGACCCCTCCGACGCCCTCATCCTGCTGCTCGATCACCAGTCCGGACTGTTCCAGACAGTAAAGGACATTTCCGTGTCCGATCTGCGCCGAAATGTGGAGGTGATCTCCAAGCTCGCCACCCTCTTGAATATCCCTGTCATCACCACGGCCTCGGAACCTGCCGGGACCAATGGTCCGCTGATGCCAGAGATCCACGAACTGGCTCCGCATGCAGTCTATGTGCCGCGTAAGGGCGAAGTGAATGCATGGGACAATGACGATTTCGTCGCAAAAGTTCGCGCGACCGGCCGCAACACTCTCATCATGGCGGGCGTCTGGACCAGCGTCTGCGTGATGTTTCCGGCGCTCGACGCCCGTGCCGCCGGCTACGATGTCTATGCGGTCCTCGATGCATCGGGAGATCCAAGCGAAATGGCATCCCGCATTTCGCTCGCGCGTTTCGTGCAGGGCGGCGTCAAGCCAACCTCGACCAACGCATTGCTGTCCGAGCTTCACCGGACCTGGGCGCGGCCCGAGGCTTCCGAACTCGGCAAGCTCTATGGACTTGTCGCTCCCAACTATGCTGCTGTGGCAGAGAGTTATGCCCGCGCGCAGCAGGCCGCGTGAGAGGCAATATAGCCTCGCATTCCCAATGCCCTGCAAACCGACAATACAGTGAGGAGATACGATGTGACCTATGGCTTTATGGATATCGCGATCACTCCGTCAGTTCGCAGGGCGCAAGCGGAAATGGGAGCGGATCGTCTGTGGTCGGACTTCAAGGGGCACCGCGAATTCGACCAGTTCTCGATAAGAGAAACCGCATTTATCGCACAGCGCGACAGTTTCTACATGGCCTCGGTTTCGGAGACAGGCTGGCCCTATGTCCAGCACCGCGGCGGACCTCCAGGCTTTCTCAAGGTGCTCGATGATCGCACGCTTGCCTTCGCCGATTACCGCGGCAATCGCCAATATATCAGCACCGGCAATCTGGCGGACAACGACCGGACGTGCCTGTTCTTGATGGACTATCCCGCCCGCACGCGCCTGAAGATTTATGCTCGCGCCGAGAAGCTGGCGCTCGACGCAGATCCGGTGCTTACGGCGAGCATCACCGACTCTGATTATGGAGCCAAGGCCGAACGCATTTTCAAGCTCAAGCTCGAGGCGTTCGACTGGAACTGTCCGCAGCACATCGAGCCACGCTACACCGAAGCCGAATTTCTCTCAGCTTCACAGCATCTAATCGACAAAATTACTCAACTCGAGCGAGAAAATGCGTCGCTTCGCGAGCGCGTTGACACACGAAGAGAAGATTGAGCGTTGGCACTCATCGAACATGAGATTGAAGCGCCATCAGCGCACATCCACCGCAGCCATGGCAAGCTGGGTCCGTTTGATCGCGGCGCCAGCCCCCATGGCGAGGGCGCTATCCAAAGACTTCTGGAAAAAGCGCATCGCTTTGTTTGGACGGGCGTTCCCGGCTTCAATCATTCCCGCAACGCGCCAGAGATCAGGATGCCACCAGCGTTCTTCACGAATCCCGATTTCGCTAAGCACGGCGCGCAGGCTGTTTTCTGCAAGTTGCATCTCACCCGCAGCAATATAGGCCTCCGCCAATAGGCTGCGGTAGAAAGGAACGCGAGCACGCCAGCTTCCCCGAAGCAATCCAGCGATGCTGTCCTGCATCAAGGTGAAACCTGCTCTTTCACCTCGAGCCGACTGGATAGCACCGGCGAAAAACGTGGCTGTCCCCTCATAAATGCCGACGCTTTCACGGCGGCTGACGTCAGCCAACTGCCGCTGAAGCTGCGAAGCGGTTTCGAGATTGCCGTCCACGAATGCGATCGGAAGGCCCGCCAACGAGATCGCATTGCCGAGGGATATCATGTGATCGAGGTCGACGGCACGATCGATGGCACGACTGGCCAGAACGGCAGCACGATCAGAGTCACCCTGTAACCAGCACAGAAATGCCTGAGACAAGCGTATGCCAGCCGGCAAGTCGACTTGGAATCGTGAGAGTCCATGGCCTTCTTCCAAGTGACCCCAATCGTTCATCAGTGCCTCCAGATGGGCCGATGCCGAATTGAGCTCACCTGCGTAGATTTCGATATGCGCCAACAGCCGCTTCCCGTCGGGCGCTGTCGTCCAGTCCAAACCCTTTGATGCCGCAAAATCGTTCATGCTGCGTAACGCCGTGCGCGGCCGGCCGGAATACGCAAGAAAGACGGCCTGTCCGCACACCGAGCGCACTTGAAACCCGACGTCGCGCGACCCGTTCGCATGAAAGATGCTTTCGCGCCAAGCGTCCTCGGTTTGCGGGTGCATGTGGCGTGCCAGCGTCATAGCCCAAGCCCGCGCCGTGGAGAGCTTTGCTCGTCCCAGAGGCGCGAGCCCTACCAGTGCCGCACTGTTTGAGCTTGCAAGATCGATGGCCTCCAGCATTTCCCTGAACGCCGAAAGCTCTTGCCACAGGGGCAATGCGGCGACCACCAGTTCGACACCCAATGCAGCGTCCCCTGCAGGGTCGAACGCCCAGGCGATCGCGGCACGGACATCGTCGATCTGCCTCCTATATTTCCCTAACCATTCGCGAGACGTCTGTGAGGACCATTCCCGTTCGGCGATCTGCAGCTTGTCCCTTATCCGGATGGCAAATTGTCGCCTGGCTTCCTCTCTGTAGCGTGAACCAAAGAGACGCCGTGCAGCATAGGTGCCGGTGCTCTCGGCCATCCTGTAATGCACAGTCCCGCCGTCGTATTGCGCGGAGAGCAGTGATTTTGCCACCAGCTGCGAAAGGGCATCACGTCCTGCCATCGGCACGAGGGCACCAGCGGAATACATGGCTTCTGCGTCGTCGGCGTTGAAACGCCCCGAAAACACCGAAAGCAAGGCGAGCAAGATAGCCTCGCGGTCGGGCAGAAGCCGATAGCTCCAGTCCAGCGTAGCCTCCAGCGACTGGTGGCGCAAAGGCGCATCCCTTGCTCCACGACCCATCGCGTCAAAACCATTCTTGAACAGGCCTTCAAGCGCTGAGGGAGCAAGGACACTGGCCGTGCCGGCGGCCAACTCGATAGCAAGTGCCAAGCCGTCCAGCCGTGTGCAGATTGAGACGACACTGCGAACGTATTCGTCCGTTGGTTCCGAAACGCCAGCGCCGTGGGCCGTTGAGATGAAGAGCTGGATCGCAGGAAACTGAAGCGCGTCAGTCGTGGAGAGCTCAGCCGTCTGGTCTGGATAAGCGAGCCCGGAGAGAAAATGGATTTGCTCGTGTCTCGTCCGAAGCGGCTCGCGGCTGGTCACGAGGATACGGGCACCCGGCACCTCTGCTGAGATCCGCTCGACAATCGTCGCTGCCATTGCAATGACGTGCTCGCAATTGTCGATGATGAGAAGCAGTTTGTTGCTTCGAAGGAGGTCAATCACGCCCGCGATCGGATCGTCCAATCCGAGGGAGATGCCGAGAGCGGAAGCTATTGCGGGCACCACAAATCGGGGATCCGTGACCGTAGAGAGATCGACAAAGGCAATGGCTTTGCCTTCGCTGCAGCAATGTTGAGCAACGGTGACCGCAAGTGACGTTTTTCCGGCTCCGCCTGGCCCGACGATGGTGACATAACCCGGGTGATCAAGCTGTTCGGAGATTTGCCGGATCGCGTCATCGCGGCCGAGGAGCTGTCGCACTTCCGGTGGGGCGGTATGATGACTCGTGATTGAAGCAACTTGCCGTGCTACCGCTGGGCGGTCGTTCTCCACCGCGGCGACGAACTTGTAGCCACGGCCAGCGATCGTTGCGATGTATTCCGCGGCGGGATCGAGTTCGGCCAGCGAGCGTCGAAGGTTGCCCACATTGACCTTCAAGTTATGGTCATGGACGATATAGTCCGGCCATACGTGCGAGAACAGATCGGCTTTACTCACAACCTCGCCAGCCCGCGCCACGAGCAGGGTCAGTATATCGAACCCTCGCCCACCCAGCGCGACGGACTGCCCCTTGTACAGGAGGGCTTGGGCTTCAGGTAACAGGCGGAAATCGCCGAACTGGTAGGCCTTTTGCTTCGACAAGGCCTGGGAACCGCCATCGTGTGACACTTTGCTCTCACAAACCACAAAAGCTCGACGTTACACTGCCTTAGCCAATTTTCAAGACGTTAAGAGAGATGGTTGCATGCACCACATACTGCCCGGAGATGATGGATACCACGTCACTTCTCAGATCCTTGAGCGTGCATTGGGAAATCGTCTGGTTCGCTGAAATCACCCAACTCCGAAGTCATCGGCGCAAATCCTCGTGACCGGCATTCCACGCTCGGACAAATGTGCAGGAAGTCGGCGCTGTGATTATTCTGTTTTTGTTCCAAGAATTCATTTATCCGCTTTCGGCGAAGTTTCTGCCTTAGGAGCACTCCATTGGATTCTTGTTCTTCCGATTACCCCTGCCCTACAAAAGAAGACGCCATTGAGGCCAAAGCTTTCATTGATCTGCATAACGCCGCCCGCGGCCAATTGGCGGACGAAGAACGATTCGAATGCATTTCCATGAATGGTGGATGCACGATCTCTCTTCCGAGCGCGCCTGCGATCGGCCTTAACCGCATCCTCGGCCTCACTGATAGTGAAGACCTTGACGAAGCCTACAACTGGATGAGACAGAGGCTGGGGAAACGGTTTTTGCAGGTCAACACGGACGCTGCATCCGACGCGGTGAGACGTTGGATCCAGTCGAAAGGGTTAATTACCTATGGTCCTGGTTGGGCGAAGCTGAGGCGATCCACGGACGCGGTCTCTCTTCCATCGCCAGCCGCTGTGAAAACACGAAAAGTCCGGCCCGATGAAGCCCAGGTATTCGGCGCCATGATGTGTGCCGGTTTTGGCTTTCCGGAAAGCCTGACTGTCCTATGGGCAGCAATCGTTGGACGAGACGGATGGTCGTGTTTCTACGCGCTAGACGGAGACACACCTGTGGGAACGGGGGCGATGTTTGCTTCAGGATCTTTCGCCTGGCTCGGCGGGGGAACGACCGTGCCGAGCTTTCGAAACCGCGGTGCGCAGAAAGCTTTGATTCAAGCTCGCCTGCAAGAAGGCGCGAAACATGGCGTTTCGACTTTCGTGGTCGAGACAGAGGTGCCATCGGCCGAAAAGGCTAACATCTCGAACGCCAATTTAGCGAAATTAGGTTTCGTGCATATCTATAACCGCAGCAACTTCATTTTATGAGGGACTTGCTGTTAAGAGAGAGCCAAGTTCTTGCACCGGGTATATAATTTGGTTCGGGAGCTTAAGGCGACTGACTGTAGGTGTCGCCTTGGTCTTGACAGGTAATGAACCGGCGACCCCGACATTCCGTGTGCCACCGCCGCGCTAAGCTGCTGCGAGAGCTAGCTTTTGAGGCGTAAGCATATTTATGGAACTTTCCCATCTTGATCTTCATACACTCATCGGACTCAGGCTCTAACCCCGAAACGTAGCTTTACTTCTTCTTGAAACAGTCGGCGAAGATCCCGATACGATCGAAACCCCAGCAGGCGCGTTAACCGAAGTGCCGTAGATTGTGAAACCCCACAGCCATGTGCGATGGATCCGGCGCTGTCGAACGCGGCACAGCCCGGCTGTTCAAGCATCGCCCTCGCCATAACGCCCGGCTTTCCGGAAAGAATAATCTTCCCGGAAGCAATCAAGGATTTCAGCTCCGCCACGACTTTGGCGGCTGCCCCTTATGTGTGAACGTCATGGTATGCCCCCGCAAAGAGCCAACCCCAACCCATTAAATGCTTGCCAAACTGACAGTCTGACCAGACTTGGCCGAGCGCGTCGCAGCCTCGGCGACGGCGAGCGCGTTGACGCCATCGTCAAGCGTGACGGGCAATGCCGACCCCGAATTGACGGCGTCGACAAACGCTGCCCATTCCGCGGAATAGGCCCGCGTGTAGCGCTCCAGGAAAAAGAACTCGGGCTTCGCCGAGGTCACACCGTCCTCCGTCGCCTTGGAGACGGTATTCTCAAGGACATTGCCCGCCGACAGGAGCCCCTCCGAACCGAGCAACTCGACCCGCTGGTCGTAGCCATAGACGGCGCGACGGCTGTTCTTGATGACCGCAATGCGACCGTCGGCAAAATGTAGCGTCACCACGGCGGTATCGACATCGCCGGCCACGCCGATTTCCAGATCGACGATCGAGCTGCCGACGGCCGTCACCGTTTCCGGCAAACCGCCCATGAGCCAGCAGGCCATGTCGAAGTCATGGATCATCATGTCGCGGAACAGACCACCAGATACCTGGATCACAATGCTGTCCGCCGAACAAAAGAGTGAATTTCACCGAGCCTTCGAAGCTCGTCGGCCTTCTGCCGACGGCGAAGCGACGCCTTTCTTGAATTTGACAGTGCCACTCCATTTTCTCCCCTGGAAGACGGTGACCTTTCATTTCGGTTGGCGCTGACAAGCAATGAAACACTGGACCTTGCGACCAACCCGATCTGCGCGGGACGTCTGGCCGCAGCCTTGCTCGACCTGATATCGAAGAGGGGAGATTTTGTCGTCGACCTGACGATCTGGGACGCAAGAAGCGGGGAGCAGCTTGTGAAGCTCAAGCCTTGACGATCCACGCGCGCAAAGCGGCGCCCTGACCGCAAAAGTGTATCATCGAAAACTGCTAGAACCTAATCTTCACGGAACCGACGCTGATCGCCAAGATCGAGTTCCGGGGCTGGAAACTATGGCGGCAGTTGCCGCCACGCTCCTATAAGGCCTTCGTGAGGTTTAGGACCCGCCCGCTCTGTTTTGAGAGCGTCATCGACGCGTTGAAGTTTCATCGGTGCCGAACGTTTGCAGCAACACGAGTGAAGCAGGGGCGAAAATTCGACCTTAGATAGCACCGCCGAGACCGATTGTTCTCCGATCGACGACAGTAGGAACTTTCATGTCGCCGCCGTGTTGTCGTTGAGGCGCTGGCAGATCTGCCGCGTAGCGATACCAAACTATTGGAGCTGACCGATGAGTGATACGGAGCAACCGGACCAGCAGACGCCTCCTACCCCGGGGAGCCCGGCTCCCGCCGCGATACCAAAATCAACCGGGCCGATCTCGTCCACACCGGATGAGCCGGCGGCCAAAGCGCCGGTAGACGGCGCGCCGGCGCTATCAGACGACAGCCAGACCCTGCAGGAACGTCCAAAAACCAAAGGCGTGGCCGATATTGTCTTCCTCCTCGACGTTAGCGGCAGCATGGACCCCTGCATCGACGCGTTGCGGAGAAATATCGAAGCCTTTATTGACTCCTTAAGCCACGGTGATCCGAACAACGCCGCCCCTGTCAAAGATTGGCGCGGCAAGGTTGTTGGCTACCGTGACATTGAGGCCGCCCAAGCTGAAGGCCTGCCATGGATCGTCGACAATGACTTCGTGCGCGATGCCAGCGCGCTCAAGGCGCAGCTTGGCACGCTACAGGCAAACGGCGGCGGGGACGAGCCGGAGTCGCTTCTCGATGCTCTTTATAAGGTTGCCTCTATGGAGGCTGTGCCGAAGGGTTCTCAGACGGAGGATCCGGCGAAATGGCGCTATAGAAGCGATGCGGCGCATGTTGTCATCGTCTTCACCGATGCTTCATTCAAGGAGACCATGAGCATTGCGGAGGCAAAGGGCGGCTCGTTGCAGGACGTAGCTAACCTTATCATGGCCAACCGAATTATTCTCAGCCTCTTTGCCCCGAATTTCGAGGGCTACGACAGGCTGAGCCAGATCGACAAGTCGGAATGGGAAGTGGTGGAATACGAAGGGCTGAACCCGCAGGAGGCGCTCCAGAAATTTACCTCCGACCCGGTCAACTTCCGTAACACCCTGAAGCAGCTGGCCGCCAGTGTATCCCGGTCGGCAGCGACCGTAGCGCTTTAGCCCGGCTGACCCGAAAGCCATGGCCAAGAAGCTGAAAATCGGCGACCGGATCCGGCAGTATCGCGTCACGAAAGTCTTCGGACCTGGAATGATGGCTATTTCCTATGGAGCTCAGACTTCCACCGGTGAGAAGGTTTTTCTTAAGCAATACAAGTCCCCTACTCCGACGGTTGTCTGGTATGGGGCTTTCATTGCTTATCAGAACGAGCTCGGAGCACGCGTCCGGAATGGCCGCGCTGCTCAATTTGCGGTGCGCCAGGTCGATGCATTCGAAGAGATCTGGGGCGGGCCTTGCTACTTTCAGGCATTCGAGTTCGTCGAGAATGGTGCCGACTTGCAGCAAATGCTCGATGAGGAGCGGGAGCAGCATCGTCGCACCAAGTTGGCCGCGACTCGTGACGCCACGGTTTGGGCACGTCACCTCACGTGGTCAAAGGTGTTCATGACAGGTATCGCGGCACTGCACGAATCCAAGGTCGTTCACGCAGATCTCAAGCCGGCGAACGCATATTTGATCACCGACCCGTCGATCAGCTCCGGCTACCAGCTTAAGCTGATCGATATGGACTTCTCCCTGTTGGCTGACCGCCGCGCGCCCTGGCACGGGCATCAGGGATATGTTGGCACTGACAACTATCGATCTCCGGAACATATGACGCGCGGCGCTATTCCGGGACCGGCTTCGGATATTTTCACCTGCGGCCTAATGCTTTACGAACTTCTCGCCGGCCATCATCCATACTGGACCGAGGACCAGGCTGATTATGCAAAGCTTGTGCAGAGCTATGCCGCCAAACCTCCGGCACTTGCCGGGTTGATGCCGGCACCGGCGAGCAATGCCGAGGTCGGTACCGTCCTCCACCGATGCCTGTCTCCAGATCCCGCTGCGAGACCGACGGCTGCGGAAGTTCGGGCTATTTTGAGTGGACGCGGCGCAGACTCTGCCGTCTCCGACCGGAAAGCTGCTGCATCGACAACAGAAGGCATCGCTCCTCCAGCTTCCGCGGAGTTGATCATTTCCGAGAAAATCGAGCTGCTTGGTGCGAACGGACGTTCGCTCCAGATCGGGGTGATGACGGAACTTGGAAAACCCCTGTTGCGGCAGTTCGGGCCGGAAAGCGAGTTCTGGGATAATCGCCAATGTGTCCTAGAACGAAATCCCGCACGGCAATGGGTGGTATCTCCCGTGGCTGGTGCGACCAACGAAACACTCGTGAACGGCCTGACCCTGACAGCTCCTCGTCCGCTCAGGCAAGGTGATCGCATTGCGGTCGGCCGCCAGGCCAAAGGCATCGCCAAGATGCCCCTTACGGTGCGGGCGCTCAACAAATGAACTCGGCCGGCGGACGTGAAGTGCCCGAGCCCGATCCTCCCTGCGAGCAGCCGGCGATAGCAGAGGCACATCCGGTGATGACAGATGTGCCCAAAGATGAACTAGGGGCGCGGGGTCCTTCCAGTCGCGCTGCAGATGTTCCAGCTGTAGGCTCCGAACCTACACCGGCGGTTGCTGCGCCATTGGACGGAGAGCCTGCGTCCAGGACGGAAAGCCTACCGTCCGACCAGGCTCTTTCGAAGGTGACGGCCTTTGCTCCATTAGAAATCGTGGATGTGAATGACCTTGATTGGAAAGCTGTCCTCAATCGGGCCAGCCCGTCTTCCATCCGCTCCGAAATTCGGTCGACGGTGGAAAGAATGGAGGGTCTGCTTGATCGGGCCGACGGGCCAGGCATGTTGTTCGACAAATTCCGCGCCGATCCCACCGACAAAGTCATCAAGATTTCTGACTTCGATACCGAAATCCCGTTGTGGATCATCGGCGACTTGCATGGTGACCTTCTGGCGCTCGAGGCTGCACTTGTGGCTATGCGACAGCCGGGCCTGCAGCCGGAGAAGGCCCACCTCGGATCCTGTTTCTTGGCGATCTCTTCGATGACGAGGGTTTTGGCCTCGAAATCCTTCTCCGCGTATTTGAACTGATCGTAGACGCGCCCGACCGCGTGTGCGTCATCGCCGGCAATCACGACGAAGCACTGTCTTACGATGGCGTACGATTTGCCTCGAGCGTGACGCCATCGGACTTTGCCGACTTCCTCAACGCTAACCTAACCCACGAATGGATCGAGCGGGCCGGTAAGCTTGCCGTGCGCCTGTTTACGAACGCTCCGCGCGCACTCTTCTTTCCCGACGGATTGCTTGCCGCCCACGGAGGCTTTCCGCTGGTTGACTTGCATCCCGCCCTCGCTGAATCGGGGGAATGGAACAACCCGATGTGCCTGTCTGATTTTGTATGGACAAGGGCCCATCCGAAAGCCCGCAGAAAGCTGCCAAACCGTTTCTCCCGCGGGAGCCAGTTCGGCTACGAGGACTTCGCTGCTTTTTGCTCTTTGAGTGCTGGTCTCGGACGGCCCGTCACACATATGGTACGCGGCCACGATCACGTGGACGAGAGGTATGCGAGCTTCCCCGCCTATCGGGCTAATCCACTGCTCACGACCGTCGCACTTTCGCGTCGGTTGAGCCGCGAGGCATTCGGCCCCTACGAGCGGGTTCCCACCATGGCGCGATATGTCGAAGGAGCCCTGCCGAGCGTGTATCGGTTGCACATTCCCGCGGAAATGATCCGTGCCTATTATCCTCAGCCGGCCGCCGACAGCATCGACAATCACCCGAGCCAGGAGCCTCAACCATGACAGGCGTCATCTTGCGTTGTCCAAACTGCGGCACCTCCACAGCGACTTCCGGTGAGTGCGAGGCCTGCCACGAGGCACAAGTCCGCTTCTACTGTACGAACCATAACCCGGGGCATTGGTTAGATGCACCCGCATGTCCGCAATGCGGCGCAAAGTTTGGCGATCCGATACGTCCGGCGGCACCGTCGGTCCCCCCTCCCGTTCGTCCACGTCCACCGGTCCCTTTTCCCAAAGCGGCGCCCCGCGCGGAACCACCACCACCAGCGCTGGACACGAGTCCCGGGCCATGGGGCCGGAAAGAGCGACGGAGGTCTGCCCGCCCTGAGGCGGAGACCGACGGCGCCTCAGCGGGCGACATCCGCACGGCAAAAATGCTGGAGATGCTTAGAGCCCTCTCCCGCGCCGGTCGTATCACTCGAAGGCCAACCTATACTGTTCCGGAAGCGCCACCTGCAAGGGCAGCAGCGGGGGGGTGCCTGATGCGCTTTATGCTCCTCGTGATGTTCCTGTTCATCATCTTGCCGCTGATATTTTCCCTGATAGGAGGCTCTCTACTTGGCGTACTCGACGGCTATTACTTCTGAGGATTGACCACGCCACGCTCCAAGCGGCTGAGGCCGCATGTCCGCGCCATCCGATCTGTTCGTTGTACCTTATACGTGCCGCTCCTGCGGCCGTGCGGATGGCTACTGCTGCATACGCGCCGTGGTAGCGGTGTCAGATTGAGCTCCTTAGCATGTCGCCAGGAAATAGATCCCGTCGGCGATCGCATTTGACGCATCAAAGAACTCCTGAACCACACCATCAAGAAAGGACCAGCATAACGGCCCGGGCCGCTCGTCATAGACGAATCCAAGCTGAATCTCTGGGATAAACCTGGAGTCGTCTTCCGAATTGAACTCAATCTCGAGCTGTCTAGTGAAGCTCGGAGGCGCTTTCAGGTTCCGACCTGCTCGGAGAGGGAGATCCTGGAGCAGTCATCGAGTTATTCCGGCTCGGCAATCGAAGGCTCGTACAGCAGGCTTCTCACTGGGCGTCCGAAACAGCGGGTGCCGCCAACATCCAGACCGCGGCCGCAGCATCATTTAGCACGCGGACGAAGACCCGCTCACGATAGACAGGAGGCCGTGGACAAGGTTCTGGAGCCGGCCTTACTGAGAGGACGGATTCGGCGCGGCCCGGGTCCGGGTGGGGGGTCGCCGAGCCAGCGTCTGTGATCCACCGCACCGTGGGGCACCTGCTCGTGATGTGGCGATAACGTATGGCTGCAATAGTGCCGGGAAGCAGACTTAGCTGATGCTCATACGGGTCCTGCTGCTGACCAAAGAAGAGACCGATATCTGGATGCGTGCGCCGTGGGATGAGGCCAAGGCGCTTGCCCGTCCCCTGCCCAACGATGCGCTGATAGTAGCATCCCGGGAGCCTTACGGCTCAACGATCGTAACGAAGGCCGGAGAACCGATCGCCTAGCCGAGCGTATTCTGAGCCTGGACCGGTCAAAAACAGCTCGATCCTCCGGCGCTTCTCGATGGCCGCGACAACCGCTCGGACGGCGGCCCAGCTGCCGCTCACGGCCCGGCAAAATCCACAATCTTCTCACCCGCAATGGGGCCAATCGAACCGCATCAACGTTGTTGCAGCGCACCGCCGAACCCGGCGCAAGTAGAGCCGCAATTATTCGTCTCCGCTGAGGAAGTGCCCGATGGCGGCAAGTGGCCGAATACCGTCGCAAACAATTTTGGCGATGGCAAGCATCGGCACCGCGAGAATCGCTCCAGGCACACCCCACATCCAAAACCAGAAGATCAGCGCTATAATTACAAGCACAGGATTGAGGGTGAACCGGCGGGCGAGCAGCACCGGCGTGATGATCTCGCCCTCGGCGACATGGATCACAAAATAAAGCGCCGCCGGCAGAAGGGCCAGCCACAACGTATCGATCACCAGCAGGCCGGCGAGCAGAAAAATTCCGACTCCGAGAAGCGGCCCCATGATCGGGACATAGTTCAGCAGAAACGCCGCGACACCCCATAGAACCGGATCGCCCAACCCTGTCAGCCACATGGCAATGCCCGTAGCTAAGCCAACGGCGCCATTCATGACCGTAATAGTGACGAGGTAGGCAGAAATATTTTTCTCGACATCCTGGGACAGCTCGACAACCTGCCGCTTCTCCTTGAAATTGGGCAGTATTTCGACCATCCGTTTTAAGAACGTGCTTCCGGATACGAGCAAAAAGAACAATATGACGATGGTTTCGAAGAAACTGGCTGCAAAGTGGGTCGTTCCAGCGAAAAGCGTCGCGGCGATCGTCGAGCCGGACCCCCCGCTTGTTACCGATCCTTGCTGCATGAAGCTATCGACCTGGTGCAGGAATGTTTGAAGTGCTTTCACCGGTTCATTGAGAAACTTGAGACGCTCCTGCAATCTGGGAATTCCTTCGGGCAGCTTCGCAGCCCACTCTGTCGCTGGTCCAGAGATTGCACCGCCGATGCCGACGATGGCGCCGAAAACAAACAAAATTAGCAATAGGGCTGCAAGCGTTCGAGGAAAATGGAGTTTCTCCAGCAATCGCATGGCCGGCTGAAACAGAAGCTTGAGAACGAGTGCCAGCACAATCGGCAGCACGATCTCAGCCGCCACGTAGGCAATGCATAATGTAGCGAGCGCCACCAATATCGAAAGCAGCACGACCACCGGGTTGGTGGGCAAATCCAGCGATTTGACTTGAACGCCGAGAGCGAATTTGGGCTCTGCCATTTTATCGACGTTCAGTTCGGTTTTGTCGTCGGCCACTTTGCATTTCCTTTGGCCCTGCCAAACTGTTCCGCCGAATTGAGATAGAAGAGCCCGTTTGTGACGGACCCTTCTTGGTGCGTCTAAGACTTGGCGTTTTTGTGACTTTGCTCACCTGCCTTGACGTGCTGCTCGTGGGTGCCGCCCTGAGTGCTCGATGTTTTCGAGCCACTGCTACCCTTGGACGACGAAGCGCTCTTGCCGGTGCCGGACTTGACGCCCGGCTTGCTTTCGCTGGTTCCGCTTGACGATGGCATGTTTTACTCCTCCACTGACGAGACCGGTTTGGTCTCGATAAGAGAACCAGAATCCTGATTAAGTGTTCCCCCCCCTGTCTGACAGTTCCCAGAACAAGCTCTTGCGATTCCGATATCCGACGTGCGCCACAGCATTGGCGCTGCGGAGCAACACGAAAGGCGGCGTCCTCACCCATTCAAACAGGCGAGGCTAAAACGCCGCGAGGATTGTCATCCGTTCGGCCGGACCACTACGTTCATGCATCCCCTTCGGAAGACTGGTAGGGCGTCAGCCCCTTTTTCCACACAGAGTCGCCGCGTAATCCGGAAAGCCGGAGCGATCTTGCCCTTGACGATCTGGCTCGAACAGTGCCGGGACGTCTATTGTCCCTGCATCAAGGGTCAAGTCCTTTTCGACAAGGTGCCGAGGTCGGCACCGTCGCACCGACTACCGGTTGGCCCGCCGGATATTTCACGCGGTTGCAGAGGAACTTATACCAGCTGCAGAGGTTCTGTCTTCACGGCCGAGTAAACACCGTCCGAGAAGGAGGACATCTCAATGATACACAATGGTTCTCGTCGGGGCGCGGGGTAGGCGCGTCGTCGCTCAGTTCTGTCGCACCGACGTACCCCGCGTCCTCTACCGATGCCGGAACTCCGGCGGTCGCGACGCTCGACGCAAAGAACTCGGGTGCGGCAGGGCCAACAGCTCCACCGAGACTCTGGCCAAAAACGGCATCGAGAAGGCTGGCTTCGACGACACGCTCGCCCCCTCACGCCTGACGGTGGCCGCGAACATGACCGGGCATCTGGACCACGACAGAAAATCTTTCGAACCCAAGGAGCTAACCATGGCTAAGGAAATCAAAACACTCGACGTCCTCTTTCACGACACTTTGAAGGACGTGTATTTCGCCGAAAACAAGATCGTTGCGACGCTGCCGAAGATGCGCGACGCGGCCAAGAACAGGCAACTCAAGGACGCCTTCGTGAAGCACCTCGCCGAGACCAAGGTGCACGTCACCCGTCTCGAAGATGTCTTCAAGATCATCGGCAAGAAGCCGGAGCAGAAGACCTGTGACGCGATGATGGGCATCGTCAAGGAAGGCGCCGAGATCATGGAAGAGTACGAGGGGATGCCGGCACTCGACGCCGGCCTTCTTGCCGCGGCCCAGGCGGTCGAGCACTACGAGATGTCGCGCTATGGCACCCTGCGGACATGGGCGCTTGAGTTGGGGATGAAGGACGCCGCCAAGCTCCTTCAGACGACGCTCGATGAGGAACAGGCGACCGATCTCGCGCTAACCTCCATTGCGACGAAGGTCGTCAATCAGAATGCCGAGAAAGCCGCCTGACGCCGTTGACGTAGCTCGTCACCGCGCGTCCGTGCACGGTCATCGCTCATCTAGGCGGTGACCAGCCAAGGCAGTCCAGGCCGCCAACGGAGGAGAATTATTCAATGACCGAATTTGAGGATATCAGGATCGTCGAGTTGAACGACGGTGCATCGGGGTCCGTAGAGGGACCGCTCACGACAATGGTCCTGCAGCTTTCGGCAGATACCCCCGCGGCTTGGTCCGATTCCTTCAACGAGACATGGAAAGGCCGCGCATCCGTGATGAGGCGGGCGGCTACTGCTTCCGGGAACATGATAATGTCGGCATGCATGCCCTACGAGCTGCAGAGTCAGATCACGGAGTTGAACAAGGTTGTCGCCGAGACCAATGCTTCCTATCGAGACGTAGTCGAACAAGCGGCAGCTAGGCAGGACGCCGAACTCAAGCATTTGAAGGCCACGCTGAAATATGACTAGGATCACGAAGCGCACCGATTGAGGACACTCTCTGGTTTGGCGTCGTTACCTCATCGTCATTCGGGCTATGTCATGTCATATTGAAGTGACTTCCTCGCTGATAGCTGAAGACGGCTTGATAGCAAGCGTCGCCGTACGTGCTGTTGAACCAGGTGGTCGAGCGCACGGTCGGCAGCCTCGCGTGTTTCGAAAATGACCCGGATCGTGGTGGTATTGTCATTCGGCATTGGACTGTCTCCTGCTCGGTTATGCATAGGAGCAGAACGCCTTGGCAGGCCAGTAGTTTCACCGCGTGCAGGGGGCGTATAAACTGGAGGTCGTAGTGCGAAGACGCGAATTGGAAGCCGGCTAGGTCGACGGGTGATCGTTATCCACCCGATGACGGACAAGCCGAGGCATTCTCGTTTCCAGGATTTCTGCTATCGTCCACATGTCACGGGAGTAGGCGTCATGGTTGCAGCGAGTTTGGTGCCGGGTGCGGTTTACTGGGCGAAGTCCTCGAAGTACTTCGACGGACGAGCAACGATCGTTCAGGTCTCCACGGTCTTCGGGGACGATCCTGCCTACTGGACGCTGGCGCTCTTGGGAACCGATCAGCACGCCATGCCCGCGGACTTCGAGATCATTGCTTCGGTGGAGCTCCCAGAAGAGTACCCTCTCCGTCAAGCCGCCGAGTGAACGTCAATCAGGCAAGCGAACGACGGGCGGCGACGGAGGAAGCCATCATAGGGCGCTCACACCGACAACCGGTTTTCCTTTAATCGAAGCACGACGACCAACCCGCTCGGGGTACAGTCGTAGCAGATCGAACCGTCGAGCTGACCGGTGACGGCGCGATGGAGAAGTTTGCTGCCATAGCCATCGGAACTTGCGGGAGGTTCGATGACGGGGCCGCCCTGCTCGCTCCAGGCGATTTCAACTTCACCTTCCGCCAGAACGCCAGACACGTCCAAGGTCCCCGTTTCCACCGAGAGCGCGCCGTATTTGAGGGAGTTGGTGGCCAGTTCATGAATGACGAGTGCTAGGCTCGTCGCCGACGATTACCAACGCCCATCCGAGGAACTGCGACGCGAATTCGCCCCGCAAACGCGCCTTCGTCGTCGTAGGGTGCGAGCAGAACGGTGAACAGATCTCCAAGAAGGGCAGCATTTCCCTGCCCGCCCTTGAGCGGGCGGACGAGGTCGTGGGCACGCCCGAGCGCCGTCAGGCGTTGCGTGAGCTGGCTCACCATCTTCTCCTTCGACGTCGTCGACCGGGAGGTGATAGCGGTAAGACCGGAAGCGAGTGCCAGGAGATTCTTGACGCGGTGGCTCATTTCGCCGGCGAGCAGTTCGTGCCCTTCTTCCGCTTGTTTGCGACCGGTAACATCCAAAAATATTCCAGACATCACCCGGGCGACGATGCCGGCGTCGTTGCCTTGACCGCGAGCGGAAATCCAACGGACGTCGGAGGCGTCCGTCAATATCCTGAAGTCAATCTCATATGGGCCGGCAATCACTCGGGTGGCGACAAAGGCGGATCGGACTCTGTCGCGGTCGGCCGGATGAATCTTCGCCGACAAGCGCTCGAATGTCAGCGGGCTCCCCCGCGAGACCTCCCAGAGTTCGTATCCTTTGGCGTCCATCAAAAAGGTACCGTCGTCGACGTTCCAGGTCCAAAGGGCGACGCCTGCGGCCTTGATCGCATTGCGAAGCTCCTCGGGGTTCCAGTCTGGCTCGTCGTCGGTTTCGTGATCGGTCAGAAGATCTCCCTGCGTCGGAAGAACTTTACTCACCGGAGAAGGGTAGTTGCCTTTATATAGTTGAGATGCGCCGGATTTCCTGAAATTCGCTGGATTTTATCGGCAGCGCGCGTGATTCACGCCTGCTAAGCGGTCAGCCGCCGAAGTGTGTGAGCGAGATCGTCGACATCGTAAGGCTTGGGGAAGAACACTCCGCGCTCAGGGAGGTCGTCCCTGCTGATCGTCACCCTCCCCGACACGACGATGATCCCGATGAACGGCCATCTTTCGCGGACTGAGGCGGCCAGCGCCAAGCCATTCATAGTCCCCGGCATCTCGACATCGGTCAGGACGACGGCGATGTCACTCCTGCCTTCCAAGATGAGGACCGCATCATCCGCGTTCGTCGCCTCGAGCGCTTCCAGTCCGACCGCTTCGACGACGTCCACCGCCATCATCATCAGCAGGGGCTCGTCTTCGACGACGAGAACTACGTGTCTTCCGTGAGGATGCCTCATGCCATATTACCGTGGATCATAACCGTGAACCTCCGCGCTTCTGTTTGGTTCCCGAGCGTCCACGACTTCGAGCGTCCCTCGTGACATGAGTGGTCGCCCGGTGTACGTCGGGTGATCGCATGCCGTGAGAATGACGATGCCCGATCGCATCCTGCTCCTCGAAGACGAACCCTTCATCGCCCTTGATCTCGAGGGAGTATTGGAGGAGCACGGCTATGACGACGTCGTGGCCATCGTCGATCCCCACCTCTCGGACGGTCTTTGCAGCGCGGTGGTTCGTCATCTCGCCAGGGGGCAGGTTCCCTTTGTCGTATATTCGGGCGAACCCGGATCACTAATTGACGAAGAGCCCGCGTTCGAAAACGGCGAACACCTTTCCAAGCCGGCCATGCCGGACGATGTGATAGCGGCAGTCAGGCGCGCTCCTGCAGCGGTGTGAGAGCGCCCTCGGTTTCTGAACAGCGACGGCTTGACGACGGCCTGACCGACTCCATTATCGCGGATGGATCATAGCGCTTCGCCTCAACATGGAACCATCCAGACCGCCCTGATGTGCCAGGAACGAAGGAGGATGCGAGGCGATGTCCGACGCGACCGTGGCGAAGGCGCTTCTCGTGCTGGCCGACGCGGCATAAACGCTGCCCATCGCGTAAGGCCGCGCGATTGGAATGTTGGCGCTCCGCCCTAATTTGATATCGACGTCAAGAAGGAGAACAGCATGACGACTATCACCTACCATGTCGGCGAGCACGACGGCGGCTTCGGCTACCGTCTTGGAGACGTGTGGTCGGAGACCTATCCGGACCACGATAGCGCGCTCGCTGCCGCCAAGTCGGCGGCCCAGCGTCAGCACATTGAAGGCCGCGATGCCGAAATTTCATATCAGTTCGCCGATGGTCGGTGGCAGACGGAACATGCCGATGGCGGCGACCGCCCGGATACGGAAGTTCTCGACGACGAAGAGGGGTCGGGTGATGGGCGTCCGTGATGAGCGTCCTGACAGGATCCTGCCTCAGCGGTAATGTGCGCAGTGCCGTCCGCGGCGACCCAAAACGGATCGGCATCTGTCACTGCGCGGACTGCCGGCAGGAGAGCGGCTTCGCATTCACCTACTCGCCATATGGCCGGCCGATCAGTTCGATGCGGACGCCGATTCTGTCTGGAGTGCGGATCGCGCGTGTATTCCGCGGACGAGAACGAAGCTGAGATCAAGCCGGGCGTCCTTTCCGAAGCGCCGACGCCCCTCGCCCGACATATGCGCTCTGGATCAAGCGCCGCCAGGCATGGCAGCGCCCTGTCGACGGTGGCCGTAGTTCCAAGAGGATCGGTTTTAGCAAATCGACGATCGCTGCCGAGTCACGTATTTGGATATGCTTCACAGAACTGCCAGTGATTTGGTGCTCCACGTCGTTCGGACGGACAAACAGTAGCGGGTTCCCGCCATTACGATGGCTCATGGCTACGCTGCCTTGGTTTGCCACCACTCCTCAATATTTGACAACAGCACAACTTTAGGAGTTAAAAATCTCACTGCCTTTGAAAGGTTTGTTTGAGTTGCCCGATGGATTGTTGGATACCCTCTCCCTTTGTTGTCCGCTCGCATTGCCCTGGCACCGTAGAGAATAATCCGGCAGGGCACCGCGCTGCCAGATAATTTAGAAAAATCAATTGCATACTGCCGTGCTGCGGCGGGGGGAACAAAAATCTCCTCTGGGTGTTTTTACCGCACTGGATCCTCATGTGATCCGTAAAATGGAGGAAACACATATGAAGAAGATCGTCTTCGCGGCGGCAATTCTCGGCGCGTCTGCCGTTGCAGCCTTTGCCCAAACCACACCGGCTCCATCCAAGGATGGAAATACACCTGCGGTTGCAACCCCAGATACCAAAAATCCGACTGCGCCCGTTGAGGGCGCCAATAGCTTTACCGAAGCTCAGGCGAAGGATCGCATTGCGGAAGCGGGCTACACCGACGTCAAGGATCTCAAGCTCGATGACAAGGGGATCTGGATGGCCTCCGGCATGAAGGACGGCAAAGCCGT
>NZ_JBFTZZ010000045.1:0-38653 GCF_056406515.1 Rhizobium sp. P1_B8
CCTCGATCAGCACGAACTCAAGTTCGGGGTCGGCGTGAAGTTCTAAGAACGGCCCGTCAGATCAGCAGAATGAGAGCCTCGCCATGTTGGCGGGGCTTTTGTATTCACCCCTATTCATACTCTATGACGTTGCGCTGTCGATCGGCGCGACATATCTCCTCCACCCGCCCGATTTGGTAAAGGTAGGCGATGATGTCCTTTTTCAGATGGCCGACATCGCCGAACGCCTCAACAACCCGGCCAATCCTATGCCAAGCCTCCTCGTCACTTGGATCAACCGGCTCAACCGTGACGTAGCCGATCTGGCCGACCGACGACGAGATTATGGCCGAAGGTGCAAAGATTGCCGAGGAGCGGGCGCAGGGCAAAATCATATCGATTGACGAACCCGCTTGGGTATCACGCGGCGCACGAGCTGCCCTAAGGCCGTAAGCCAGTCCAATGCCTGTAAAGCCGTTGTTGACGGCATCTGCAGATGGCATTCAACCGTCGCGAATTGCTTCTTGTAAAAGATCACCCGACGCACTTCTCCCCTATTTAATACGAAATCCGTCGCGAATAAATTTCAAAAGCCCCTTAAAAAGAATAGGCAGTACTCCTATCAAGATAAGCGCTCCAAAAGCACCTCCCAAGTACAGCCGAGAAAAGGGCTGGTCTATCCTTCCTAGTCCCCACTCCAAAACGAAGCATTTCGCTATAGTGCAGTGGTCATCGCCGCGAAAGTTCAAAATAAATGTATTGTATAAAACAAACACGAAAACCAACATTGTAAAGTATTTCATGACAATAGGGGATTCTTTTCCATCGTGGCTTTCGGTTATCCGCCGCCATCCACTAGCGTGCATTATAATAAGAAAGAAAATACTTCCCATTAACTGACTTGTAATTAACGCAACATTCAAATTGCGATCTGAAAGAAACAACTGATACACGATTGCAATCAGACCGATCGGAAACATTAAAGCAGCTAAAAACGCCTCGCCGCTAGTTGGCCTTTGCTTTGCCACAGCGATACCGCACGCGTACGCAGCCCAAAATGTTATCACAATTGGAATTGGGCCAATGACCCAAGGCAAATTCAAAAGAGACATGCATTCCCCAACGCTTTGCAACCGCACAATCTATTAAGAGTACGTGTAAATTCACCTTCTGGTTTTCAAATGCTTGGGTCACGCCAATGTCAATACCCGCTGGAAACCGCTCTCGGCTTGGCAACCGAGGAGGCGAGCCGAATCTACGGCCGGCCAATGAGGATCGACGTCCTTCCCGATCGTTTTCAGTGACCGACCCCACGTTCGGCCGATGCCGTGCCAAGCGGACGGCGATCGCGGCGCTGGAAGCTGAGGCCAAGTCGGAGCCAGTCGTGCGTGTCACGGCGCCCTCAAGGCGTGCAGAATGATGATGTTCATGCCGTCGAGCAGGTCGATGCGGTGTTCTGTGGGAACGGCAAGGTCGGCATACAGGCAACGATGGTTGTACCTTCATCTGGTCCGTCTCATTGCCGATGATCATTTGGGGAAGACACTTTCCGCGCCATTTACTGGCGGGAGGTCGGCTGGTTACACTGGATGGGATGGCAGTGAACACGCGGTCTCAGCTGCTTGGAATTCTTATCCGCCGTCAGCCCCGCTGGGCGCAATGGGGAAGGCGTAACGAAAAGGTCCTTTGGCAATGTAGCCATGCGGCGGAATTTCGAAATTCATTTCAATAATCTCATTGAAGGCCGTTAGCGGTTCAAGCTTCGCAGCGATCTCGGCCAGCTTTTGTTTGAAGGGTGACGCAATAGCCCCGAGCGATTCGACGGATGATCTCGCATCTAGCAGATATGAAATGCAGTCGGTGACAGTCCCGTATGCCGACCGTTTGGTGCTGTAGTGCAGTTCTCCTAGATTTTCGTTGTTAATAGATAGGGATCCCGTACCAATCACAGCTGAAATATAATCGGTCGTCTGAATAAGGCCCGCGAAGACACGGTCCTGATGGGAAGAGTTATCAGTCTCCATCACCGGCCATATTTCGTTTTTGGCAAGCTCCTCCTCAAGGCAGAACAATAAACTAGAGAAGCAAATGTTAAGAATTTTCTGTGGCGTGTTGCACTTCAAGACCGACACAAGCTGCGGAGTTACGTAATATCCGACACGGAAAACGCGAAAATTAAGGTCAGCGCAGGTTTGGACGACTTCTTCAAGGAATTGATACTTAACATCGTCGCTATGATCCGGAAACAGCTTTGATGCGTGGATCACCGGCAGCTCAGGAAAGTCGTTTGAATCGCCGAGTGCCTTCCCCACCGCCTTGTAGTATCGGCTTCTGAATGTCCTATGGATGTCGGTCGGGATCAGCACGCCGGTCAGCGATACACACTTTTTGCGCCGCGACGTCTCTCCGTTGCGATGGGTATTAGGGTCTATGTACTGCTCGTCCATGTACAAGAATTTTGTAGCCATATCAGCAATGTACTGCGGCGCTGCCTGATTCGGAAGGAAATGCGGAACATCCCGCTGGGCCGCGCGGCGATAGTCACAAACGAGGATTTACGGAGGACAGCTGTGGCAGAACTTCTAGCATCGTTGAAAGAGCTGGCTGCGTGGCCGGGGAGTGAATTTTGGGCGGCAATCATCGGCGCTGTTGTCGGTGGCTTAATAACGCTCATAGCCCAGCGACAGGAGCAAAAGGCGTCTCGACAGGAGCGTGCAGAGGATCGAAAGATCGAGGCTAAGGGCCAAGCCTATTCTCTCTTATTCAAGGTTATTTCCATCCACGCCTCATTCGCACATATTAAGGCCCACGTCGATGAGCGCCTGGAATTCGGGAAGAGTGTAAAAACTGAACAGGTTTTCGCGATTTTGTTACCGATAGTAAATCCACCTTCTCCAATAGATTTTGCTCCTTCCGAAATGGCGATGTTGCTTTCCCTCAAGGACGACGATGTTTTTAACGCACTAGCTTCTCTCGACAAAATCCATAACTCGATTATCCCCGCATGGACAATGTACGAAGCTAGACGTTCTTCAATCGCTGCGCAGGGGGAAGATCACACGTTTGACGTTTCCGACGGCAAAGGCCAATTTGACGTCAGGCGGGGTAGTCACCTTGAGGCGATGATGTTCGAAGTAGAGGCCGTAGCAAAAGAGCTTGTGCGCCGTGCGCAACAGGATTTCGCCGAAGCGAACAATGCTCTCAGCAAGCTTGTGCCGCTCTTGAATGATCGTTTGCAACTAGGTGTGAATTTTACAGGCACCTGACCTGTAAACCCGTTCTGTGAATTGCCCGGCACTGACCTGCTGCTGTAGAACTCGACCCGGCTCATGGCGCAAATCAAACATTGCGGCCACCAGCGGCCCTAAAGTTGTGACCCGCAAAGATGCCGCAAGACAAACTGAGGGTGCGGGCAGCTTGATTTCCCAGCGCGAGGCCGCCGAGGCAGCTGGAGTGTCCGAGGGCCAACCGGTTACGGCTATCCGCGTCGCCAATGTTCCCGCCGAGGAATTTGAGCGACAGGTTGAAAGCAATACGCCCCCGACAATCACCCAACTAGCGGAGCAAGGCAGGTTGGAATGGGCGTGATACCGCTTTTGGATAAATGTTCGCCGTGCGCCAACGCGGTTACGATCTTTCGCGCGACATGGCGGAGATGGGGGCATGCGTCAGGGTTATCGCAGTCCGCAGAAGAAATCGGTGCTGTTCAGGGCACCGGGTTTGCTCATTGGTGCGCTCGCGTTTGGTGCAGCCGGCGGCTGGACCGCGAGCGACTTGCTGGCCTCATGGGGCGCTTCTGGCGGCTCCGGACAATCGTGCAGGATCAAGGGCAACGTCAGCATCGCCACCGGCGAGCGTATCTTCCATGTGCCGGGGCAGCGACGCTACGCAGAGACGAAGATCAGCCCCAAGTATGGAGAACGGTGGTTCTGCTCGGAATTTGAAGCTTGGGCGGCTGGCTGGCGGAAATCGAAATCGTGATGGTCGTCCCACGGGGCGCTGGTCGTATGCCGTTGCGGTTCGCCCGACACGTCCCACGCTGAATAAGCGCAGCGTAAGATTTGGCGATGGATTAGAGTCGGAAACCGCCTTGAAGCGTTTCGTCTTGCCTGGCGTTGCTGATGGCGCGCTGCCCTAGGTGCGGCGGAGGCCTTATCGCAGCTTCGCTATCATACTGATGATACAAAGGGAAAATGGCGCACCCGAAGAGATTCGAACTCCTGACCCCCAGATTCGTAGTCTGGTGCTCTATCCAGCTGAGCTACGGGTGCGTGCAAAATGCGGCGGTGCCGCTTGCGTGGCGATCCTCTAAAACGTCCTTCGGGACAATGCAAGAGCATTTCTGAAAAAATCGCGTGTTTGTCTGCCAGTAGCCGCGCCTTCGGAAATCACCTCACTTCTCGATGTGCGTCCGGCTGCGGTAATCCTCCAGCGAAACCGGGCGATCGGGGATCTCGATGCGGAACTGCGTGCCGACCGTCGGTTTTTCCACCAGCGCGATCGTGCCGCCATGGGCAAGCACCAACTCGCGGGCGATGGTGAGGCCGAGGCCGGTGCCGCCGGAGCGGGCCGAGCCGCGGAAGGCGGCAAAGAGGTTCTGGCGCGCCTTCAGCGGCATGCCGGGGCCGGTATCATCCACCGTGATGCTGACGACGCTGCCGACGCGCTGGGCGGAGACGGTAATGCGCCTGACGGAGCCCGGGCCGCCCTCGCCAGGCGACGTCAGCGCCTGCAGCGCGTTGCGGCAGAGATTGTGGATGACGCGGAAGAGCTGCTCGCCATCGGCATCGACCTCAAGCTCGGCGCCGATCTGCTCTGCGAATTCGATGCCGCTGAGCGGATCGATCGCCAGCATGTCCTTGACGTCCTGGGTCAGCTCCAAAAGGCGGATGTGGCGGCGGCGCGGCGCGGATTCGCTCGCCTTGCCGTAGGACAGCACCTCGGTGGTATAACCGACGGCGCGGTCGATGGTGCGCAAGAGCTTCGGAGCGAAGCTCTTGACCATCGGGTCATCGACATCGACCAGCCGGTCCGACATCAGCTGCGCCGAGGCCAGGATATTGCGCATGTCGTGATTGATCTTGGAAACGGCGAGACCGAGAGCGGCAAGGTTCTTCTGCTGCTTCAGCGTCTTCTGCAGCTCCATCTGCATCGAGGTGAGGTTGCGGCCGGCGACCGCCAGTTCGTCGCGGCCGCCGTCGCCGATATAGATATGGGCCGGGTTGTCGGGATCGGAGGAGAATTGCTGCATGCTGCCGGTCAGCCGGCGGATCGGGCCGATGAGGATGCGGTTGATCGCAAAGAAGATCAGCGTCGCCGTGAACAGCGAGATCAGCACCGACAGCAACAGGACATTGCGGGAATAGACGAACATCGCCCTGCGCAGCGGCCTGTCCTTCATCACCACCTCGACGCCGGTATTGGTGTCGCCGACGGGACCATAGACGCGGATCATCCTGCCGCCGCCGAAGACGAGTGTGTCGAGCGCATCGCGGATTGCCGTTACCGGCGGCACGTCGGTGAGATCGTAGGACTCGTCGACCGAGGTCGGCATATCGGTCGTCGCCAGCAGCCGCGAGGTGCCGTCCTTGCGCAGCACGATCGCCTTGGTGCCGGTCGCCTCCAGCGTCTCTTTCTGCAGCGCGCGTGGCAGCTCGACCGGCTGCAGCCCATCGATGACGATGGCGGCGGCAGCGGCCGTATTCAGCCTGTCCTGCAGCCAGCGTACGCGCATGCTGGCGACCGAGGGGAAGAAGATCAGGATTTCGGCGAGCATGATAAAGACGACGGTGAGCCAGAGCAGCTTGCCGGAAAGGCCGCCGAACAGGCCGGCAGGCGGGCACGGCGCCCTTGCAGCCTCGCCGGCCGCCGGGTTTTCCGCCGAAGGATTATCGCCCTGATCTTGGTTCGGCATTCTGGTCTCGCCCGATCGGCAGCACGTCGGCCGCCCTTACCGCTGAGCTCTATATTAGACCAAGATGCTCCGCTTTCAAATCTTTGCGAGCAGCGTCATGTCGCCACAAGAAAACGCCGCCCGAAGGCGGCGTTCGAAGGCGCGTAATCGGTAAAGCTTAAAACTCTTCCCAGCTCTGCTCGGCTGCGGCCGCATTGCCGCCGAAGGCGCGGGCGACCTTGGCGATCGCGCGGCGGGCGGGCGAGGCAACCGGTCTTTGCGGCTCGTTGCGGACAAGCGCCACAGCTGCCGGCGCATCATCCGACAGTTTGAAGCGGGCAATGAGGCGCACCAGTCCACCGGCTTCGGCCGAAAGCCTGTGCGTGGCGGCAGAGGTCTCTTCCACCATCGCAGCATTCTGCTGGGTGACCTGGTCCATCTGGTTGACGGCGGTATTGACCTCCTTGAGGCCGGTCGACTGTTCGGTCGCAGCCGTCGCGATCGAATGGATATGGTCGTTGATGGCGATAACGCGGGTGCCGATTTCGGCCAGCGCCTCGCCGGTTGCCTGGACCAGCTTGACGCCAACCTGCACCTCGTTACCCGACTTGGTGATCAGCGCCTTGATGTCCTTGGCAGCCGTTGCCGAACGCTGGGCGAGTTCGCGCACTTCCTGCGCCACCACCGCGAAGCCCTTTCCGGCATCGCCGGCGCGTGCGGCCTCGACGCCGGCATTCAGCGCCAGCAAGTTGGTCTGGAAGGCGATCTCATCGATGACGTTGATGATCTGACTGATTTCGCGCGAGGCCTGCTCGATGCGGCCCATGGCCTCGACGGCATTGCGCACGACGACGCCGGAGCGGCCGGCATTCTCCTTGGCTTCCGACACCATGATGGTGGCTTCATGCGCCCGCTCGGTGGAATTCTGGACGACGGCGGTGATCTCGTCGAGCGCTGCCGAGGTCTCTTCGAGGGCGGCGGCCTGCTGCTCGGTGCGCTTCGACAGGTCGTCGCTGGCATTGCGCAGCTCGGCGGTGTTGCCGTTCATCGCTTCCGTCGTCTCGCGCACTTCGCGCATCGTCGCCTGCAGGGTGACGAAAGTATTGTTGACGTTCTGCTGCAGCTCGGCGAAGGCGCCCTGGAAGTTGCCGCTCATCGTCTGGGTGAGGTCGCCTTCGGCAAGGCTTGCGATGACCCGGCGGGTCTCGCCGATGCCGGCATCGACGCTCGACAGCAGCGTGTTGATGTTGCCGGCGAACTGGTTGAGGTTGTCGTCCTCGTAGTCCTTGCTGATGCGGTGGCCGAAATCGCCGGCCGCAGCCGCAGCCACGACGACGGACATGCTCGACTGCAGGTCGTCGCTCTTGGCGCGCATCGCCGCCTCCTGGGCGTTCAAGCGCTTGACGGCGAGCCCGTTCGCCTTGAAGACCGCAACCGCTGCGGCCATCTCGCCGATTTCGTCCGGACGGCCGGCAAAGGGGACCTCGGCGTCGAAATTGCCGTCGGCGACTTCCTTGATCGCATGGGTGACGCGCTTGATCGGGCGGCTGAGATGGCTGGTGCCGATATAGAAGCCCATGCCGATGCCGACCGCGATGCCGATGCCGGTGATGCTGAGCACAAGCATCAGCACCTGGGAGCGGAAGCTCTCGATCTCGGCGTTGACGGTTTCCAGTGCTGCCTTGTCGGTGGCGACCACAGCATCGATTTCCGCCTGGAACGCCTTGCGGTTGGCGCGGTTGGCGTCATTGTTGCCCTGTTGGCCGGCGGCTTCGGGGCCGACTTCCGTGCCGAGGCGGGCGGTCTCCGTGCGGAAGGTGCGGAATTCCGCGGCGCGGGCGACAAGCTTGGCAAAATCGGCCTTCTGGCTCTCGGGAACGAGCGGCGCCCAGCCCGAGATGACCTTGTCGATCTCGTCGAGGTCGGCCATCAGGCCCTTGGCGAAGTTCGGCGTATCCTTGATCGTCTTGGCCGCATAGATGCCGCGCGATTCCATGACCACCGCCGTGACG
Organism: Rhizobium sp. P1_B8; assembly: GCF_056406515.1. Taxonomy (NCBI): domain Bacteria; kingdom Pseudomonadati; phylum Pseudomonadota; class Alphaproteobacteria; order Hyphomicrobiales; family Rhizobiaceae; genus Rhizobium; species Rhizobium sp. P1_B8. The sequence goes on from NZ_JBFTZZ010000045.1 coordinate 7,885, forward strand.
AAACGGTTGAGCCGTTCGCCGGCATAGGCGCGGGCGGCGGCATGCTCGTAAGCCGTCAGGTTGCGACTGTATTCGTGCATGGCCGACAATGCCGTTGCGCCGATCAGAAGTGCGACCGCACCCATCACGCAAACCAGCAGATTAATTTTGCCCCGGATCTTCAATGCAATGCTCCTAGCTACGCCACTGCCTGGAAAGCAAATTCCCAGTCGATGGTTGAATATCGGCGAAATTTATTAAAGTTAGATTTCTAATATTTACGATTATGGCTTCGGAAATGATCCGTGCCGAATGCGGTCGGGCGGCGTAAACACCTGAAAACCGGGGCGATCGATCTGCCGCGGCGCAAAACTACAACCACTCAGGGCATGCCTTATTTCTTAACACCAGAGTGCGAAATTACTTTCGAGGCCGGCAGTGCAGAGTGAAATTATCCGGCATAATTGACTTTTGCGGGCTTCATCCTTATAAGCCCGCGCACGTTCGGTCACTCAAGCCTTTCATGGCCCGCCCGTTCGAAAAACAACGCTCCTTGCATTATGCAAATTCAAGAAGGGCCGCACTCCGCGGTGTTTAAAATAAATGAAGCGTACCTACCAACCATCCAAGCTTGTTCGCAAGCGTCGCCACGGTTTCCGTGCCCGCATGTCCACGAAGGGTGGCCGCAAGGTCATCGCAGCCCGCCGCGCGCAGGGCCGCAATCGTCTGTCGGCGTAAGGCCGGGTAGCCCGGTAAGAGATGGCGGGCGAATTGACGACCAGTGAGAAGAAACACACTGTCGGGCGGCTGAAGAGCCGCCCGCAGTTTCTTGCCGTACGCGAGGGCGAAAAACGCCGGGGCGGCCTCTTCCTTCTCGAAGTCCTCGACCGGAAGGAACCCGACAGCCAGGCACGCGTCGGTTTTACAGTCACCAAAAAACATGGCAACGCGGTCGAACGGAACCGCATGCGCCGCCGCCTGAAAGAGGCGGTGCGGCTTCATGCGGGGTTTGCAATGCAGCCCGGACACGACTATGTGGTTGTCGCGCGCAGGGACGTGCTTGACGCGTCCTTCCAGGAATTGGCCGCGGAACTGAAATCCCGCGTGGAAACCAGGCCGAAACACCGGCGCTCCGGAGACGGACGCCCCAGGAACGTATGATGGAAAACAACCGCAATTACTTCATTGCGATCGCTCTCTCGGTGCTGATCGTCCTCGGCTGGCAGTTTCTCTATATGAATCCGCGCATCGAGGCCCAGCGCAAGGCGCAGGAAGCCCAGAAGGCGCAGCAGCAGACCGAGCAGGTGCAGCAGCCGGCAGCAGGCGGCGAGACGCCGGCCCAGCCGAGCGGTACGGCCCCTTCCGGCCAGGCAGCCGCGACGGCGACGCTCGAGCAGGCGCTGGCAAAGACCCCGCGTGTCGTCATCGACACCCCAGCACTTTCCGGCTCGATCAACCTTGCCGGCGCCCGCCTCGACGATCTGAAGCTCAAGGGCTATCACGAGACCGTCGACGACTCGAGCCCGATCATCACGCTGTTCAGCCCGGCCGAGACCAAGGACGGCTATTTCACCGAGCTCGGCTATATCGGCAGCGACGCAACGGGCAACGTTCCCGGCGCCTCGACGCTGTGGACCGCACCCGAGGGCGCCAAGCTCACCGAAAAGACGCCGGTAACGCTCTCCTATACCAACGACAAGGGCCTGACCTTCACCCGCACGATTTCCGTCGACGAACGCTACATGTTCACCGTCGCCGACAAGATCAGCAATGCCGGCCAGGCGCCCGCCTCGCTCTCGTCCTACGGCCGCGTGACGCGCTACAACAAGCCGACGACACCCTCCGTCTACGTGCTGCATGAAGGCTTCATCGGCGTCATCGGCGATGACGGGCTGATCGAAACCAAATATAGCGCCGCCGAAAAGGAAGCCGTGATGCCGGCGAAATCCACCGGCGGCTGGCTTGGCATTACCGACAAATACTGGGCGGCGACGATCGTTCCGCCGCAGAGTGCCGCCTATGAGGCGCGCTTCTCGCACTTTGCCGATGGCCAGCCGCGCTATCAGGCCGATTACAAGGACGATGCCTTCACGGTTGCGCCCGGCCAATCGATCGAGCTGAAGAACCTCGTCTTCGCCGGCGCCAAGGAAGTGCCCGTCATCGACGGTTATGAGGCCAGCTACTCGATCCCGAAGTTCGACCGGCTGATCGACTGGGGCTGGTTCTATTTCATCACCAAGCCGATGTTCAAGCTGATGGACTTCTTCTTCCGCTACTTCGGCAATTTCGGCGTGGCGATCCTGTGCACGACCATCGTCGTCAAGGCTCTGTTCTTCCCGCTCGCCAGCAAGCAGTACGCTTCGATGGCGAACATGAAGCGCATGCAGCCGAAGATGGAGGAGCTGAAGGCGAAATTCGCCGACGACCGCATGGGGCTGCAGCAGGCGACGATGCAGCTTTACAAGGAAGAAAAGATCAATCCGATCGCCGGCTGCTGGCCGGTGGCGCTGCAGATCCCGATCTTCTTCTCGCTCTACAAGGTGATCTACATCACCATCGAAATGCGGCACGCGCCGTTCTTCGGCTGGATCAAGGACCTTTCGGCGCCCGATCCGACGACGATCGTCAATCTGTTCGGCCTGCTGCCGTTCGAGGCGCCGACCATTCTGCATCTCGGCGTCTGGCCGCTGATCATGGGCATCACGATGTTCTTGCAGATGCGCATGAACCCGACGCCGCCCGATCCGACGCAGGCGATGATCTTCACCTGGATGCCGCTGGTGTTCATGTTCATGCTGGCAAGCTTCCCAGCCGGCCTGGTCATCTACTGGGCCTGGAACAACACGCTCTCGGTGGCGCAGCAGTCGGTGATCATGAAGCGCCACGGCGTCAAGGTCGAACTCTTCGACAATCTGAAGGGTCTGTTCCGACGAAAAACGGCGCCATCGAAATGACGCTTGCCAAGCCCCGCTCCGGCGGGGCTTTTCTTTTCCGGCAGCGGAAGAAGGAGCCAAGGCAATAGCCTGCAAACGGCCTCGAAGCTTGACATCCGCCCGCAAAACCACGAAGCCCGGTAAAAGACCCAACCCAGAGATTGCAGAGCCCGCATGCCCGAAACCGAAAAGCCGCTCTTCGGCCACCCATGGATCTTCATCCGCGGCGTACCGTCCCTCAACTTCCTGCCGCCGGAAGGGCCGTTGGAAGTGGCCTTTGCCGGTCGCTCGAATGTCGGTAAATCCTCGCTGATCAATGCGCTGGTCGGCCAGAAGGGCCTGGCGCGCACCTCGAACACGCCGGGACGCACGCAGGAACTCAATTACTTCGTTCCGGACGGCTATTCCGGCGAAGGCGGCGACCTGCCGCCGACGGCCATCGTCGACATGCCGGGCTATGGATATGCGCAGGCGCCGAAGGAGCAAGTCGACAAGTGGACCAAGCTCGTCTTCGATTACCTGCGCGGCCGCGCGACGCTGAAGCGCGTCTATGTGCTGATCGACAGCCGCCACGGCATCAAGAAGAACGACGATGACGTGCTTGATCTGCTCGACAAGGCCGCCGTCTCCTATCAGATCGTGCTGACCAAGACCGACAAGATCAAGGCGGCGGGCGTGCCGAAGCTGCTTGCAGAAACGGCGGAAAAGATCCGCAAGCGCCCGGCCGCCTATCCCGGCGTTCTGTCCACTTCGTCCGAAAAGGGCGATGGGCTGGACGAACTGCGCCAGGCGATCGCCGAAACCGTCGGCATCGCCCGCTGGAAGTAAGGGCGTACGCGCCCCGGACGCGGAACGCTGTTTGGTGTAAAGGTTTCCGCGACATCCCATAGTTGAACATGGCGCCAATGGAAAACTAACGGTTGACGGCGCGGCTTTGATGAGCTAGATAGCGATCATCGAATTTTGCTTGCTGGCTTGGTTATCGCGCGATTGGCACCGCGCCCTGAACGAACTTCCTTTCAAAAATCGCTATCACCATCCGCATCGCCTCAGCGTTGCGGTTCTTCAATATTGCTATGAAAGGGTTCATCATCATGGCCACTGGCACAGTTAAATGGTTCAATTCCACCAAAGGCTTCGGCTTCATTCAGCCCGATAATGGCGGCGACGACGCCTTCGTTCACATCTCCGCCGTCGAGCGCGCCGGAATGCGCGAACTTGTCGAAGGCCAGAAGATCGGCTTCGATCTCGAGCGTGACAACAAGTCGGGCAAGATGTCCGCTTGCAATCTCCAGAACGCTTAAATCGGTATCTGCTTCCCTTTGACCACGGATGTACTGGCACTGCCGGAAGCACGTTATCAATCCAAGGCCAGGCGATTTGCCTGGCCTTTTTTGTTTTCGCTCGCGCGTCGAGCCCTCCCGTATCGGAGCCAACATGACAGAGACATACAGCAAATCCCGCCAGCGGGCGGAGATTGCCTTCGGCAGCGTCCAGACCCAGTTCTTCGCGAAGAACCAGGCGGCCGAAGAGCTCGAATCCGACGCCCAATCGCAGCAGGCAAAGACGTTGCGGCTGCGGGAAGCCCGGCTTGCGAGGGAACAGAGTGACCGGGTGTCGGCAACCTCTGCCCTCATTGCCAAACGCGCCAGGGCCCGCTGATCACAACCCGATCGACAGGGCTCGAGACTTAAACCGCGTCTGAAATGACGGGCTTGCAGATCGCGCGCTGCAGCATGGCCGAAGGCGTGCTGGCATTCACTCGCACCAAGGAAGCGTCAATGGCAGAGACTGCGAACGAACTTCAATCGATCAATACGGCCTGGCAGATCGCCATTCAGGAGATCCTGCGCATGGTAATCAGAGACATGTATCACGGCGGCGGCGAAGCGTCGTTCAGGACCCATATCAAACGTATCGAAGAAGCGGCCGTCGACAGCATTTACACGGATTTGCGGCTGCGCGGGACTGATGAATGGACGGAAGTCCTGGTCAAGGAAAGGGCGAGCAATTTCGTCACGACCCTGCTGACGTCATTTACCTATGACCGGGCTTAAATCACCCTGGGGCCGGCAATCGATGGACGAGCCGCCGATCAACGCTTGCGTCCCCGCAGTTTTTAAAGCAACCCTAGTTCTCCTGCCGTGCGGGAGCAGCCGCGTCCACGAGTAATATTTGATGACCGATAGCAAAGACCCGCCGATTTCGCCGGAAGGCGTCGGCAACTTGCCCCATCTTGCCGAAGCCCTCGATGACGACCGGTTTCGACACTTTCTCGATCATGTGCCATTCGCGGTGGCTGTCTCCGAACTCGGTGGCGACGAGCCGCTGATTTACGTCAACCTCGAATTCGAACGGCTGACGGCGCTTGAGGCAACCGCGGTCCAGGGAAAACCCTGGGCGGAAATTGAATTGGAGTCCATCGCCGTCTCCGGAGAGGTGCCGCTCACGGCCGCTGTGACCTCTGCGGAGGAGTATATTGGTGCCTTCTCGCTGGCGGCCGAACCCGAGAGTACCGTCATTGTCGATGTCTGGTCGAATACGATCGTCGACGACGATGACACGCCACTCTTCCGATTGGTGGCCTTTGCTGCCCGCAATGAGGCGACGGCCGCTGAGAGCTTCAGCGAACTGCTGACGGAGAAAGATGTCCTTCTGCGGGAACTTCAACATCGCGTGAAGAACAATCTTCAGATGATCACGGCGCTCATCCGAATGGAGGCGCGCAATGCTCAACAGAATGAGGAAAGCGAGAGGTTTGCACGGCTGGCCGGGCGGATTGAAGCTTTGGCCCTGCTCTATCGCTCGCTGTCGGACGAAGAGAAAGGCGCCACAGTCGATCTTGGCACCTATGTCAGCCAGATTGCCGCCTCGGTAATGGCGGCCCACGCGGTGGAAGGGATCCGGCTGGACATGAAGGTCGATACCTGGCCGGTTTCGGTCGATGTCGCCATGCCGGCCGGTCTCGTCATCAACGAACTCCTCACCAATACGCTGAAGCATGCCTTCGTGGGGCGTGATGGCGGCGAAATCACGCTCCGCTGTGTCGTCAGCGATACCGGGTGCAGGATCACCGTTGCTGATAACGGGGTCGGTCTTCCCCAGGATGTAACCTGGCCGCAACCGGGAAAGCTGAGCGCCATGATCGTACAGTCGCTGAAACAGAATGCCCGCGCCGAGGTTGAAGTGAGCTCGTCCCCTGACACCGGCATGAGTGTCTCCCTCGTCTTCCCGAGAGTTGAAGCGGCCCGATAGAGCGCCGCCTTTCCCTTTGAATCTGCGCGTAATCCTTTCCGAAAATCGATTCCGATTTTCGGGGTTATGCGCTAGCCACCTTATCGATTTGTGTTTGGGGCGCCCCAAGAGCGCCCCAATGCGTCTGCCGATACGAGCGGGCTTACATCTTCGGCAGCAGCACCTTGTCGACGACGTGGATGACGCCGTTCGACTGCTTGACGTCGGCAATCGTCACATGGGAGACGCCGCCGTTTTCATCGGTCAGCGTGATCTTGCCCATGCTCTCCTTGGCTTTCAGCACGCAGCCGCCGACGGTCTTGATGTCGTGCTCGCCGCCGTCATCCTTGATCATCTTGGCAACGGTCTTGGCCATCGCATCGGCAGCAACGACGTGGCAGGTCAGAACCTTGGTCAGCGTCGCCTTGTTTTCCGGTTTCAGCAGCGTATCGACGGTGCCTTTCGGCAGCGCGGCAAAGGCTTCGTTGGTCGGCGCAAAGACGGTGAAGGGGCCCTTGCCCTCGAGCGTGCCGACCAGGCCGGCGGCCTTGACGGCGGCGACCAGCGTCGTGTGATCCTTGGAGTTCACGGCGTTCTCGATGATGTTCTTGCTATCGAACATCGCAGCACCGCCGACCACCGGGTTCTTGGCGGCAGCAAAGGCGACGGCGGACATGGCTGTGGCGAGCGCGAAGCCGCGCAATACGGACTTGATCATGATTTTCTCCTCACCGGACACCATCCGCGGGGCTTTATGCCTGAGCGTCGTCCGGACAATTCGAACTACGGAGGGCCACGCGAAAGAGTTTCAGACAGGAGAAATTTGATTGACGGCCGGCACGATCATGGCCGGCGCCCGATTTACGGCCTGTGCAAGGGACCGCTTGCGATCACCGGACCGGTCGCCTGTCCGGTCGGCGAGCCGCCGAAGGGTTCGAGGCTGACGGCAAGCGTTGCGCCATCGGCGACTTGGCTGCGCAGATCGGCGGGAATGACAACTTCGCCGCTTTCGCCCGGCTGGAAGACGCCGAGCGATCTCGTCATGCCGCTGCCCGGCACCAGCCAGAGTTCCAGCGACTTCTCCTCCGGCTTGCCGGCGGCGACCGGCACGATCTTCAGCCGGCCGCTCTGCAGCTCATAGGAGGCTAGAAGATTGATGGTGCTGTTCTGGCCCGAAAGCGAGGCTACCAGCGGTGCCGGTCCCTGCGGCTCCGGCACCACGCCGGAGGCGAAGATGACGGCGCTGACGGCGACGACGATGCAAGCAAAGCTCAGCGAACGCCAGAAAACGGCGGAATTCCAGAGCCCTTGCGAAAAGGATGCGGGCCTTTGACCATCGCCGAAAAGCCGCGCCTCGATCTGCTTGAAGGTTTCCCGGTTCGGAGCGGCGGCTTCATACTCGTCATTGAAGGAGGAGAGGTTGGTTTCCCAACGGCTGACGATCGCAGCGAAAGGCCGATCGTGGCGCATGCGCTCTTCCACCACCCGGCGATCCTGCAGCGACAGGACGCCAAGCACATATTCGCCGGCGAGAACCTCGTCGCGGGAGCGGTCTCCCTTGCTTTTGTCGGGCGATGTCATCGTTCCATGCACTCTCTCAGTTTCAAGAGGCTGCGCCTAAGCCAGGTCCGCATCGTGTTCAGCGGGACACCAAACTGATCGGCCAGTTCCTGATAGCTCAGCCCTTCGACATAAGCCCGTTTCACCGCGACCGCGCGATCAGCTTCCAACTCTTCCATGCAGGTGTCAATCCGCCTTCCTTCATCCTTCGTCACCGTCTGCATTTCCGGGTCGGGCCCGGCATCGGCAAGATCATAGACCGTGTCCAATTCGTCGGCGACGGGCTTGCGCGCCCGCAGCGCATCGATCGACCGGTTGCGGGCAATCGCAGCCAGCCATGCCGATGACGAACCCGAGGCGACGGAGAAGCTGCGTGCGCGCTGCCAGATGCTGATATAGACTTCCTGCAGGGCCTCGTCGGCTTCCGTGCGATCCTTCAAGATACGCAGGCAGATCGAGAAAAGTTTCGGTCCGGTCTGATTGTAGAGGGCCACGAAAGCCCTGCGATCGCCGAGTGCGACGCGGCCGATCAGGTCTGCGATGTCATCGCCTTGCATGCCGTTCCTCATCTCAAGCTTGCGTGCGCCAGACGGTAACGGCGTCCGGCTCCGCGCCAGATACGAAAAACTATTGCCCTCTGGATTATTCCCTCTGTCAGAAACTTGCGATAAAAGGCCGCGAACAATTCTGCGGGGTTCCCATGAACGAAACCGAAAGCGAAATGCAGGCACGGCTTCTGGCCAAGGCACTGCCCTTCATGCAGCGTTACGAGAACAAGACGATTGTCGTGAAATATGGCGGCCACGCCATGGGCAATCCCGAGCTCGGCAAGGCCTTTGCCAGCGACATCGCCCTGTTGAAGCAGTCCGGCGTCAACCCGATCGTCGTTCATGGCGGCGGCCCGCAGATCGGCGCCATGCTGAGCAAGATGGGCATCGAATCGAAATTCGAGGGCGGGCTTCGCGTCACCGACCAGAAGACGGTCGAGATCGTCGAGATGGTGCTCGCCGGCTCGATCAACAAGGAAATCGTTGCGCTCATCAACCAGACCGGCGAATGGGCGATCGGCCTTTGCGGCAAGGACGGCAACATGGTCTTCGCCGAAAAGGCGCGCAAGACCGTCAAGGATCCGGATTCGAACATCGAGCGCGTGCTCGATCTCGGATTCGTCGGCGAAGTGGTCGAGGTCGACCGCACGCTGCTCGATCTGCTCGCCCGCTCCGAGATGATCCCGGTTATCGCCCCCGTCGCCCCCGGCCGAGACGGCGCCACCTACAATATCAACGCCGATACCTTTGCCGGCGCCATTGCCGGCGCGCTGAACGCCACCCGGTTGCTGTTCCTCACCGATGTGCCCGGCGTGCTCGACAAGAACGGCCAGCTCCTCAAGGAGCTTTCCGTCGCCGAAGCGCATGCGCTGATCGCCGACGGCACGATTTCGGGCGGCATGATCCCGAAGGTCGAGACCTGCATCGATGCGATCAAGGCCGGCGTGCAGGGCGTCGTCATCCTGAACGGCAAGACCGCCCACTCCGTGCTGCTCGAGATCTTCACCGAGCACGGCGTCGGAACACTGATCGTTCCCTGACCGAGGCTGCGCCCTTCACTTGCGAAGGGCGGATCTTCCTCACACGGGAACAGGGTATCGGGGAAAGAAATGCGCCTGACAGACTGCTATAATTTTCACGATTTCCGGCGCATGGCCAAACGGCGTCTTCCCGGACCGATATTCGACTATATCGACGGCGGTGCCGATGACGAGGTGACGTACCGGCGCAATACGGCGGCCTTCGAGGCTTGCGATCTGGTGCCTGACGTTTTGCGCGGTGTGGCCGAGGTCGACATGTCGGTGACCGTCATGGGGCAGAAGCTCGCAATGCCGGTCTATTGCTCTCCGACGGCGTTACAGCGCCTTTTTCACCACCAGGGGGAGCGGGCGGTCGCGGCGGCGGCGGCAAAACACGGCACGATGTTCGGCGTCTCCTCGCTCGGCACGATCAGCCTGGAGGAAGCCAGACGGATCAGCAACGGGCCGCAGGTCTATCAGTTCTATTTCCACAAGGACCGCGGCCTCAACCGCGAGATGATGGCGCGAGCGAAAAATGCCGGCGTGCAGGCGATGATGCTGACGGTCGACAGCATCACCGGCGGCAACCGCGAGCGCGACAAGCGCACCGGCTTTGCCATTCCCTTCAAGCTCAATCTTGCCGGCATGACCCAGTTCGCGATCAAGCCTTCCTGGGCGATCGACTGGCTGACGCACGAGCGCTTCCGGCTGCCGCAGCTCGAAAACCACGTCAAGATGGATGGCGGCGCGCTGTCGATCAGCCGATACTTCACCGAGATGCTGGACCCCTCGATGTCATGGGACGACGTAGCGGAGATGGTGCGCGAATGGGGCGGGCCATTCTGCCTGAAGGGCATCATGTCGGTCGAAGACGCCAAGCGCGCGGCCGAGATCGGCTGCAGCGGCATCGTGCTTTCCAATCATGGCGGGCGCCAGCTCGACGGCTCGCGCAGCGCATTCGACCAGTTGGCCGAGATCGTCGACGCCGTGGGCGACCGGATCGACGTGATGATGGATGGCGGCGTGCAGCGGGGAACGCATGTTCTTAAAGCGCTGTCGCTGGGGGCGAAGGCCGTCGGGCTCGGGCGCTACTATCTCTTCCCGCTTGCCGCTGCCGGACAGCCCGGCGTCGAACGGGCGCTGGAGACGATGCGTACCGAGATCGAGCGCGGCATGAAGCTGATGGGCTGCACCTCGGTCAGCCAGCTCAGCCGGCGGAATCTGCGCTTCCGTTCCTGAGCAGAACGAGATTTCATTCCGGGCCGCAGCCTTTCGCATCAAATCTGCGGCCCTCGGGCATTCGACGTCAGAGCAGGCTATAAATCGCCGCCGCCTCCTGTTTCAACTTTTCCATCATCGACCGGTAGGGCCCCGGACCATAGCTGACGCGGCCGACACCGAGCTTGGCGAGCGTCTTCACGTCAGGGGCGCCTGTCCGCATCATGATGTTGACCGGCAGCGGCGATGCGGCGCAGATCTTCTCGATCAAGGCGGGATCGATCAGACCGGGAACGAAGAAGCCGCTGCCGCCGGCGGCCGCATAGGCCTTGCCTCGCTCGATCGCCTCGTCCACCAGACCGGCATGTTTGGAAAGATCGCTCTCGGCCAGGAAGAGATCGGTGCGGGCATTGATGAAGAAGGCAATGCCCTTGCCTTCCGCCATGGCGCGAATGGCCCGGATGCGGGCCGCCTGCCTCTCGGCCGGATAGAGCCCGCCACCGCCGACCACCTGATCCTCGAAATTGATGCCGACGGCGCCGACCTCCACCAGCTTGGCGACGTTGGCGGCGGCCCCCTCAGGCTCGGCCGAATAGGCGCCTTCGAAATCGACCGAAAGCGGCAGATCGACGACAGCGGTGATGGATCTTGCCGTCTCGACCAGCACAGACATCGGCAGCTTTTCGCCGTCGGCATAACCATGGGCTGCGGCAACCGACCAGCTTCCTGTGGCAAGCGCCTTGGCGCCGGCATCGGCAACCGCCTTCGCCGTCCCGGCATCCCAGATATTGTAGAGAACAACCGGGGCGCCCTTGCGGTGCAATGCGCCGAATGCCTTGGCCTTTTCGTTCTGGTTCATGCTGTCTCCTCCATCTTTGCTTGCGTGCTGATCTTCTGTTCATGCCGCAGTAGCCATTGCTTGCGCCAGAGCCCGCCGCCATAGCCTGTCAACGAACCATCGGCGCCGAGGATGCGATGGCAGGGCACGATGATGGCAAGCTGGTTGGCCCCGTTGGCGCGGCCGACGGCACGCACCACTTCAGGCCTTTCCATCTCCCTTGCAAGATCGCCATAGGCGCGCGTCTGGCCGGCAGGGATATCGATGAGCTTTGCCCAGACATGTTTTTCGAAGGGCGTGCCGCCGAGTGCCAATGGCGTCCTGAAGACAGTCAGCCGCCCTTCGAAATAATCCCGGATTTCTGCCTCGATCTGGTCGATCGCCGGCGTGCGGCCAATCGCAACCGAGGAGCGGACACGCTTCTGCAGCGCCTCAAGCTCGGTCGGCAGTGCCTTGCGATCGTGGAATTCGAGAAGGTGGAGATGCGTCTGGTCGGCAACGGCCACCATCGGTCCGAGCGGCGTCTCGAACCAGTCGGCAAAGAGAAGTTCACGGTTCTGCGAGAGCGCCGGCGCCTTGCCGACGAGCCGCTGAAAAGCCGTCCGGAAACCACTTGGAGATTCATATCCCGCCTCAAGCTGCGCATCGATGACGCGCGCGCCATCGGCCAGTTGCCGGGCCGCTTCACCCAGCCGGCGATAACGGACGATATCGTGAAAGGTCATGCCGAGCGCCCGCTTGAAGGCGCGACGCACGGTCGAGGGATCGTGGCCCCGGCGCACAAGTTCATCCTCGGTCCAGTGCAGCTGCGGCTCGCGGTCCAGTGCGGCAAGCAGCTCGTCGACGATTGGTTCCCTGCCCGGCTGCTCTAGCGGCCTGCAGCGCTGGCACGGGCGGAAGCCGGAATGCATGCAGGCGGCGATCGTGTCGAAAAAGATCGTATTTTCCCGCTTCGGCTTGCGCGCCGGGCAGGTCAGACGACAGAAGATGCCTGTCGTCTTCACGCAGACATAGGCCTGACCCTCATAATCGGCGCTGCGCGCGATCAGGGCATCATAGAGCGTATCATCGTCGGGGCGTTCGAAAAGCATGACGCTTTCTAGCATTCCGTACCTGCGCCGTCCGCCGAAAATCGGGCGTCTATTCTTTCTTGTCGATTTCCTTGCGGCAGCAGCCGTGCCATAAGACCGCCATGACCAAGATCGACCGCACGCCTGATAAAACCGATTTCGAGCACGTCACAGACTGGGTCTTCGACCTCGACAACACGCTCTATCCGCATCATGTCAATCTCTTCGCGCAGATCGACAAGAACATGACCGCCTATGTCGCGGCACTTTTGCAGATGGAGCGGGAAGAGGCGCGCAAGCTGCAGAAGCAATATTACCTCGACCACGGCACGACGCTGCAGGGCTTGATGATCCATCACGGCATCGACCCGAACGACTTCCTCGAAAAGGCACATGCGATCGACTACACGGCGCTGACGCCGCAGCCGGAACTCGGCGAGGCGATCAAGGCGCTGCCGGGGCGCAAGTTCATCTTCACCAATGGCAGCGTCAAGCATGCCGAAATGACGGCAGAGGCGCTCGGCATTCTCGATCATTTCGACGACATCTTCGATATCGTGGCTGCCGACTACGTGCCGAAGCCGGCGCAGGCGACCTACGACAAGTTCACAGCGCTGAAGCGGGTCGAAACCACCAAGGCCGCCATGTTCGAGGATCTACCGCGCAACCTGACGGTGCCGAAGGCGCTCGGCATGCAGACCGTGCTGCTCGTGCCGCGCAATCTGGAAGAGACGGTCGTTGAATGGTGGGAAAAGACCAGCGGCGAGGAGGATCATATCGATTTCGTCACCGACGATCTCGCCGCTTTTCTCCGCAAGATTATCGGCCTCGGCAAGGTTACCGGCTGACGGCTTTAGGTCTTTATTTGATGCATGTCGCTCTCCCAAAACCGCTGCACAGTTTTGAGCGACATGCATTAGATTACGAAGTTTTCACTCAGCTTACCGATGTTTAACTGGGTCTTCCGGGACTGCGGCCATATCTTCTTTCGTGAGGGGACACCTTACGAAAGGCAAACACGATGTACCGCAACAAGCTGATACTGGCAGCGCTTTCCTCCACCCTCATCTTCGGTGCAACCGCCGGGGCAGGCTTTGCCGCACCCGGCGACGGGCCGCGCCAGCACGCCGGCATGCACGGTCCGGGGGCTGCTGCCTTCCGCGAAATCACCTATGTCCGCATGCTCAAGCAATTCGACGCGAACAAGGACGGGAAGGTCTCCAAGGACGAGGCAACGGCCGGCATCGACAAGCTCTTCGCCGCGATCGACACCAACAAGGACGGTTCGCTGACACCGGGCGAAATCCGTGAGTACCGGCAAACGCAGATGCAGGCGATGAGAGATCAGCGCAAGCAGGAGGCCGGCGAAAACAAGGATGCGAATGCCGCAGCCGCGACGCCAGACAATAACGACCAGGGACGGCCGCCGCGCGATCGTCACGGTGGTCGTGACGGAGATCGCTGGATGCGCCATGGCGGCAACATCATGCGTGCCTCGATCATGATGCACCGGGTCGACACCGACCAGAACGGCCAGATTTCCAAACAGGAAGCCGAAGCCGCCTTCGACAAGCTGTTCACCCGGATGGACCGCAACAAGGACGGTGTCATCTCGATCGACGACATGCCGGAACGGCCGCTGCTCTAGAACAGGATTTTTAGGCCGGATCGGCCTAAAATCTCAATCCTGTTCTAAGTTAAAGAGTGAGAGCATGATGCCGAAAACCGCTCACACTTTTCGGCATCATGCACTATCTCGTTGTTTTCACGCAATTCCGGACGCAAAACCGCTACGCACTTTTGCTGGAATTGCTCTAAGGCCGGACGGCGACATGCCCTTGCCTTTCCCCGCCTCGACGGGGAGAGGCTCTGCAGCTTACCCCTCCGAAGCGCCTATTCGCGGTGTTCGTAGAAATTCTGGACGATCTTCCATGCCTCTTCGGCCGTATCGACGAAGCTGATCAGCTTGACGTCGTCGGGCGCAATCGTCCCGAATTCCGCCAATGCGTCGAAATTGATGATGCTCCGCCAGAACGCCTCCCCGAAAAGGATCAGCGGCAGGCGCTCCATGCGGCCGGTCTGGATCAGCGTCAGGCATTCGAAGAATTCGTCGAGCGTGCCGAAGCCGCCGGGAAAGACGGCGATCGCCTTGGCGCGCACCATGAAATGCATCTTGCGGATGGCAAAATAGTGGAAGTTGAAGCTGAGTTCCGGCGTCACATAGGCGTTCGGCGCCTGCTCATGCGGCAGTACGATGTTGAGGCCGATCGAAGGGGCGCCCTCGTCGGCCGCGCCGCGATTGCCGGCCTCCATCACGCCAGGGCCGCCGCCGGTGACGATGACATATTCGTGGAAATTGAAGGTGGCAGAATATTTCGAGCAGAGCCGGGCGAATTTGCGCGCCTCCTCATAATAGACGGAAGCCGCCTCCAGGTTGACGCGCTGGATATCGTTGCGGGCCGCCCAGGCGCTCTGGCCGGGGGCGGGAATGCGGGCGCCGCCGAACATGACGACGGTCGACCTGATGCCGCGTTCGGTCAGCATCATCTCCGGCTTCATCAGTTCCAGCTGCAGGCGGATCGGCCGCAGCTCCTCGCGGCAGAGGAAATCCTCGTCGACATAGGCAAGGCGGTAGGCAGGCGACATCGTCTGCGGCGTCTTCGGCACGGCTTCGGCGCGCTGCCTGTCGGTTGAGCTGCTCTTCAGCGGGTCCCATACGCCATCCTTGCGCCGCGAACCGCCGTTTCGTCCCTTCGCCATGTCGAAATGCCTTTCAGTATTGCCGGCTACGAAGCCGGATATGTCGCTATAACGCCTTGAATCCAGGTATGATCTTGTCGGAAAAATCATTCCGTTCTACGGCTTCATGCTGTAGAGCAGGGTAAACCCCGCCAACCGCAATTCCGGAGACCCCGCCGTCTCCACGATAAAGATCGAAGTTTAAGGAATTCTCATGAGCGCCACCGACCTCGCATCCCTCGAAAAGATCATCGAAGCCGCCTTCGACAATCGCGACAATGTGAACACGTCGACGAAGGGCGAGGTTCGCGATGCAGTCGAATCAGCACTCGATCTGCTCGATGCCGGCCAGGCCCGCGTTGCCGAACGCTCCGCCGACGGTGCCTGGACGGTCAATCAATGGCTGAAGAAGGCCGTGCTGCTGTCCTTCCGCCTCAACGACATGGATGTGGTGAAGGGCGGCTCGGGCAACTCGACCTGGTGGGACAAGGTTCCTTCGAAATTCGAGGGCTGGGGCGAGAACCACTTCCGCGCCGCCGGATTCCGCGCCGTGCCGAACTGCGTCGTGCGCCGCTCGGCCTATATCGCCCCGAACGCGATCCTGATGCCCTCCTTCGTCAATCTCGGCGCCTATGTCGGCGAAGGCACGATGGTCGATACCTGGGCCACGGTCGGCTCCTGCGCGCAGATCGGCAAGCATGTGCATCTCTCCGGCGGCGTCGGCATCGGCGGCGTGCTGGAACCGATGCAGGCCGGCCCGACGATCATCGAGGACAATTGCTTCATCGGCGCCCGTTCCGAGGTGGTCGAAGGCTGCATCATCCGCGAAGGCTCGGTGCTCGGCATGGGCGTCTATATCGGCAAGTCGACCAAGATCGTCGACCGCGCCACCGGCGAGGTGACCTACGGCGAAGTGCCGCCCTATTCCGTCGTCGTCGCCGGCTCGATGCCGTCGGGCAATGCGACGATGGGCAACGGCCAGCCGGCGCCGCATCTCTACTGCGCCGTCATCGTCAAGCGCGTCGATGAGAAGACCCGCTCGAAGACCGGCATCAACGAGCTGCTCAGAGATTGATGACACCGGGACGTTGATCCGGTAAACAGACGGCGTCTTTTTACGCGAGGCGGCCCCGCCTTGCCATGTCTTTGCCATTCCCGCCGGATAGTTCGACCGCCATGACCGCTACCGACCCCGTCGCCAATCTCCAGACACTGATTCGCTGCCCGTCCGTGACGCCAGCCGAAGGTGGCGCACTGTCGGCGCTGGAGGCGATGCTTGCGCCGCTCGGCTTTACGGTCGACAGGGTGAAGGCGAGCGAGGCGGGAACGCCCGACATCGAAAACCTCTATGCCCGCCTCGGCAAGGATGGCCCGCATCTGATGTTTGCTGGCCATACCGATGTCGTGCCGGTCGGCGACGAAGCCGCCTGGACGCATCCGCCGTTTGCCGCCGAGATTTCCAAGGGCGAGCTTTTCGGCCGCGGCGCCGTCGACATGAAGGGCGGTATTGCCTGTTTCGTCGCCGCCGTCGCCCGGCATATCGAGAAAAACGGGCCGCCCAAGGGCTCGATCTCCTTCCTGATCACCGGCGACGAGGAAGGGCCGGCGATCAACGGCACGATCAAGCTGCTGCAATGGGCGGCCGAACGCGGCGAAAGCTGGGATGCCTGCCTCGTCGGCGAGCCGACCAATCCGGACAGGCTCGGCGACATGATCAAGATCGGCCGGCGTGGCTCGCTGTCGGGTAAAATCACTGTTCATGGCGTCCAGGGTCATGCCGCCTATCCGCATCTTGCCGACAATCCGGTGCGCGGCATGCTGCAGCTCGCTCACGCGCTGATGAACCCGCCGTTTGACGGCGGCACCGACGATTTCCAGCCGTCGAATCTCGAAGTGACCACGGTCGATGTCGGCAATCCGGCGACCAACGTCATTCCGGCCAAGGCATCGGCAAGCTTCAACATCCGCTTCAACGACAGCTGGACCGTTGAAACGCTGCGTGCCGAAATCCTGCGCCGTCTGGACGTTGCTGCCCGGGACGGCGCGTTGCGGCCGGACCGCAAGCCGGTGGCCTACGATATCGTCTGGGCCGATCGGCCGAGCCATGTCTTCCTGACGCGCAACAATGCGCTGATCGCCTCGCTGTCTTCAGCCGTCGAAAGCGTTTCCGGCCAGTCGCCGCGACTTTCGACCACCGGCGGCACATCGGATGCGCGCTTCATCAAGGATTATTGCCCGGTCGTCGAGTTCGGCCTCGTCGGCCAGACGATGCACATGGTCGACGAGCGCGTCGCCGTCGCCGATCTGGAGACGCTGACGGCGATCTACCAAACCTTCATCGCCCGCTGGTTCGCCAATGCCGGGCTTTAGGGAGGTTCAATATTACCTGGCCGGCCTCTGGCTGCTGATCCGGCTGGATCCGCGCGGCTTCCGCTACCTCGATATGTCCGAGCGCGGCGTCAATCGTTCGTTCTGGGCGATGCTCTGGTGCCTGCCACCGATGGGTATTTCCTGGCTCTGGTGGCGACAGGCCTTTCTGCGGTCGATGCCGCCCGAAGCCGATGTCAACTTTGCCTTCTATATCAGGCTCGGCCTCGTCGAGGTCGCCAACTGGTTCGTGCCGCTGGTCTTTGCCGGGCTGCTGCTGCTTGCCGTCCGCATGGGCGAGCGTTTCGCCCCGGTCGTCGTCAGCGTCAACTGGCTCGGCGTGCCGCTCTCCTATATCAACGGGCTGCTGCTGGCGCTGGTGTTCTTCCTGCCCGGCTCCGTCGGCCTCGTCTCGCTGCTGCTGCTCGCCTTCATGCTGGCGCAGGTCTTCGTGCTGGCGCGCATCCTCCGGATGATCTGCCACGGTCACACGCTGATGGTCGGAGCGCTGACGCTGGTGCTGCTCGTGCCATCGATGATCCTTTCGGAATATCTGCAGCACTTCCTCGGCATCTATCCCGCCTGATCAGGCTCCTGCTGGAGCGGTATTTTCATGACAGATCATCATCAGTATCGGTGACCGGCCTTCGGCGATCGACGATCACCTCGGGATAATCCACCTGCATGAAATAGAGTCCGTCCGGCGGCGCCACCGGGCCGCAGGCCTTGCGGTCGCGCGCCTCAAGCGCTGCCTCGACATCATCAGGCGTCCATTTGCCTTCGCCGGCGAGCTTCAGCGTGCCGGCGAACGAACGGATCTGGTTGTGGAGAAAACTCTGCGCCGTGGCGCGGATCTCGATCAGTTCGCCATTGCGCGTCACATCCAGCCGGTCGAGCGTGCGCACCGGGCTGTTTGCCTGGCAATGGGCGGCGCGGAAGGTGGAGAAATCGTGCCTGCCGACCAGCCTCTGGGCGGCAGCGTGCATGACCTCGTGATCGAGCACCTTCGGCACCCACCAGGCCTTGCCGGCTTCAAGCGCCAGCGGCGCCCGGCGACTGACGATGCGATAGAGGTAATGGCGCCGCAGCGCCGAAAAGCGCGCATCGAAGAAATCGGCAACCGCCTCAACGTCGAGTATGGAGACGCGCTCGCCGGCGAGCCTCAGATGCGCGTTCAACGCATTCTGCAGCTGGTAGGGCGACCACGCCTTCGAAAGATCGGCATGGATCACCTGCCCCATGGCATGGACGCCGGAATCAGTGCGTCCGGCGCCGCGGATCGACACCGTCTCGCCGGTCAGCGACAGCACCGCGGCCTCGATCGCGCCCTGCACCGAGGGGCCGTTCTCCTGCCGCTGCCAGCCGACATAGGGGCCGCCGTCATATTCGACGGTCATGCGGAAACGCGGCATCAGGTAATCCTCGTGCCCGCCGCAAGCGGCGTGCCCCTGAGGAAATCGGCGGCCGCCAGCGGTTTGCCGCCGGCCTTCTGCAACCTGGTCAGCCGCACCGCGCCCGAGGCGCAGGCGACCACGAGATCATCCGTCAGCAATTGCCCGTCAGCACCCTGCCCCTCAGCCAGTTCGGAAGCCAGCACCTTCACCCGCTCCGGCTTGCCGCCGATTTCGAGCTCGAACCAGGCCCCCGGAAACGGCGCCAGGCCGCGGATGTGATTGTGCACGTCCCTGGCATCCCTGGAAAAATCGATGCGCGTCTCGGCCTTGTCGATCTTGGCGGCATAAAGCACGCCGTCTTCCGGCTGCGGCGTCAGCGGAAGGTCGTTCATCTCGAGTTTCACCATGGCTTCCGCCATCGCCTTGGCGCCCACGAGCATCAGCCGGTCGTGCAGCTCGCCAGCCGTCATGTTCGGGCCGATCTCAACCTCGCGGGTCAGCGCGACGGCGCCGGTATCCAGACCCTTGTCCATCTTCATCACCATCATGCCGGTTTTTGCGTCGCCGGCCATGATCGCCCGCTGGATCGGAGCAGCACCGCGCCAGCGCGGCAGCAGCGAGGCATGGCCGTTGTAGCAGCCATCCCTTGTGCCGTTCAAAATCGCTTCCGGCAGCAACAGTCCGTAGGCAACGACGACGCCGGCGTCGGCATTGAAAGCGCGAAACCTCTCGCGCTCCTCGGGGTCCTTGAAATTGACCGGGGTGAAGACCGGCAGGCCGAGCAGCTCGGCCGCCTGATGCACCGGCGATTTCTGCAGATCGAGGCCGCGCCGCCCACCCGGCCGTGGCGGCTGCGTATAGACCGCAACGATCCTGTGCCCGGCATCGACGAGTAGGCGCAGGGTCGGGACCGAGAACTCCGGCGTTCCCATGAAGATGATGCGAAGAGACATTTTATCTCGCCAATTGAGGATCAGCCGTCTTCAAACGGGTTTACGAGCTTGAGATCAAGCCCCTCGAAATCTCTGCTGTTGCGGGTCGCAAGCGTCGCGCCGTTGGCAAGGCAGATGGCGGCAATCATAGCATCCTTCGTTTCCATCGGCCGTCCCGCCTTTCTGCGCTCCGCAGCCAACAGGCCGTAGCGATGCGCCGCACTCAGGGAAAAACCGAGGATACGGCCCGAAAATTCCGACTCGATCCGATTGAAGTCGGACACCAGCGCAGTCTTTCGCCTGCCATCATCAAGGAGTTCAAGACCGTAACGCATTTCGGCGACTGCAATCGTCGTCAGAAAAAGCGTCTCGACGTCGTAGGCGTCCAGCCAGCTCAGTATCCGCTCGCTGTGGGTCCTCCCCTGCATTTCGGAAATCACATTCGTATCGAGGACGATCATGTGTCGAAGCGCGGCGGTTCGCGGTCGCGTTCGTGGCGAGATGCGGCGATGGCCTCCACTTCATCTTCGCTCAATCTTTCGTCACTCATCAGAGAGCGCAGGCGCTGCCCRGCGGAAGCTCCTGAGCGCTCCACGGCAATCTGCCGGCGCATGATTTCGATCGCCTCTTCCGAAAGGCTGCGGCCGTTGCGCTGCGCGCTTTCCTGAAGCTGCAGCTTCATTGCATCCGGAACATCTCGAATAAGCAGGTCGCCCATTCGGCACCTCCACTATGATATCACTGATATCATAGTGCCTCGCCGGTGAATTTTCAACGCAGCATCACAGCGCCTTTGACTTTGCCGCCTTGGTGAATTTCTTGATGACCATCTCCCGCTTCAGCCGCGAGATATAATCGATGAAGAGCACGCCGTTCAGGTGGTCGATCTCGTGCTGCAGGCAGGTGGCGAGCAGTCCGTCGGCTTCCACGGTCTGTTCCTTGCCGTTCAGGTCGAGATATTTGACCGAAACGACAGCCGGGCGCTCGACCTCGGCATAATAATCCGGAATCGAAAGACAGCCTTCCTCATAGACGGAGCGCTCGTCGGAGGATTTGACGATCTCCGGATTGATGAACACCTGCGGCTGCTTTTCCTCGCCCTCGCGCGAGATGTCGATGACGAGCATGCGGCGCGGCACGCCGATCTGGATGGCGGCAAGGCCGATGCCCGGCGCGTCGTACATGGTTTCGAGCATATCGTCGGCAAGACGCTGCAGGTCGGAGTCCACCCGCTCGATCGGCTTGGACAGCTGGCGGAGAACGGGATCAGGAAGAATGATGAGTGGCTTGATGGTCATGGCGTTCCCATAACCCATCTTTTCCGACTATGGAATTATCCGGCAGGCGGGGAATACGCTTTTTTGCATCCCCGCCTGGAATTTCGCCATATTCGCCTCAGGCCGCCCGGCGGGCAGCACTGGCGGAATGGCCTTCCGGCCGGGCGCGGAAGCGCCGCAGCAGCTCGATCAGGGTCTCCACCTCGTCCTTGAGGCGGCGGGTTTCCGCCGAAGACTGCTCGACCATGTCCGAATTCTGCTGGGTGATCGCACCCATGTTGCGGACGGCGACGCTGACCTCGTTGACGCCGGTCGCCTGATCGCGGGCGGCGGCGGCGATATCGGCGACGAAACGGTTGATGATGTCGATGCGGCTGATCATGTCGTTCAGCGCTTCGCCGGTGCTGGAGACGATGCCGACGCCCTGATTGACCTGGGTCGAGCTCTGCGAGATCAGGTTCTTGATCTCCTTCGCCGCTTCCGCGGTGCGCTGGGCGAGCTGGCGGACTTCCTGGGCGACGACGGCAAAACCCTTGCCGGCATCGCCGGCGCGCGCCGCCTCAACGCCAGCGTTCAGCGCCAGCAGATTGGTCTGGAACGCGATCTCATCGATGACGCCGATGATCTTGGAGATCCCGGTCGAGGATTTCTCGATGCCGGCCATCGCCGAGACGGCGCTGGTGACGAGTTCGCCCGAGTTCTTCGCCTTCTCTTGCGTCTCACGCACGGCGTCCGAAGCCTTCTCGGCATTGGCCGCCGTCTGACCGACGCTGACGGACAGCTGCTGCAGGGCGGCCGAACTCTCCTCGACGCCTGCCGCTTGCTGGGCAGTGCGCAGCGCCAGATCGTTGGTTGCATTGGAAATGACGTCGGCGCCGCTCATGATATGGCCAGAAGTCTCGCGCACGGAGGCGAAGGACTGGCGAAGGGCGCTGACGGCGCGGTTGTAGTCCTCGGCCATCTGCCGGAAATTGCCCGGCAGGTCGGACGGCAGGGTGGCTTCGAGATCGCCCTTCGACAGCGCTTCCAGACCGCGGCGCAGCTGCTCCAACGCGATCGCCTGATCGGATTCGGCCTGGGCACGCTCTTCTTCCAAGGCGCGGCGCTTGGCTTCAAGCGTCTCGAGATAGACCGAGATGGAATAGTCCATGTCGAGCATACCGGCCTTGATGACGGCCGACAGCTTCTCGGCCAATGCCTTGCCCTCTCGGCGCGCAAAGATCGACGGCCACTGCTTCTCCATGATGCCCTTGACGAGCTCGGACATGACGATGGCATAACCGCCAATATACCAGCGCGGCTCCAGCCCGATGCGGGCGTGCGTCCGGCCGACCGCGGTCACGCCGTTGACATAGCTCTCGTCGAACGCGCCGCCGGCCAGATTGGCCCAATGATCCTGCTGGCGCTTCTTGGCATGGTCGACATGGCTCTTATCGGCGAAGAAGCCTGAGACCGCGGGGGTCTTGGCGATCTTGGCGTAGAATTTATCGAGGGCACCGCCGATCAGCTCCGATATGACCGGACGCAAATCCCGCATCGACTTGCGCGCTGCCTCATCCAGTTCGATGAAATCGAGGCGCTGCCTGAGGGCGTTGTCGGTCTGCTGGGCGGTCATGGGGATCTCTGTACTTGGCGCGACGCGCGCGGGAAGGAATTTCTGCGCCGCAGGTTTTGGCCAATATGGTTGAGCAATCGTTAAATCGGACGGCGATTTCTACTCGCCGAGCGAGGAAGAGCGATAGCTTGCGAGGATATTGGGGGCCGCCCATTCCGTTCACGTTTTGATCTATATATTGCCGTTTCTTCTGTTATGCTCGCGGCATGACCATCCATTCCGAATCGCTCGCCCATTCCCTTGCCTCGATCAGCCCGGCCATGCTGGCGCTCATCGGCGGAGGTCTCGCCGCCCTCGCCCTGCTGGTGGTCGTGCTTCTCCTGCGCAGTGCCAGCCTTCGCCGCGAGCAGGCGGAGGAAGCGAGCTTTCGCGCTGAGGAAAACGAAGCGCGGATGGCAGAACTTTTGAAGATCCAGGCGGAGATGCAGGGCCGCATCGCTGTCATGACCGAGGTCTTCGGCGCGCGGCAGAGCGAACTCAACCAGACGATCAGCCAACGCCTCGACGGCATGTCGCAGCGCGTCAGCTCGACAATCACCGAGCAGACCAAATCGACGCATGAGAACCTGCAGCGGCT
This sequence comes from Rhizobium sp. P1_B8, assembly GCF_056406515.1. Classification (NCBI taxonomy): domain Bacteria; kingdom Pseudomonadati; phylum Pseudomonadota; class Alphaproteobacteria; order Hyphomicrobiales; family Rhizobiaceae; genus Rhizobium; species Rhizobium sp. P1_B8. The sequence continues at coordinate 31,185 of NZ_JBFTZZ010000045.1, forward strand.
GCAGGAGCGGCTGGCGGTCATCGATGCCGCACAGAACAATATCCAGACGCTCGCCAAAGATGTCGTCGGGCTGCAGGCCATTCTGTCCAACAAGCAGACGCGCGGCGCCTTCGGCCAGTCCAGGATGGAAACGATCGTCGCCGACGGCCTGCCGATGGGCGCCTACGCCTTCCAGCAGACGCTGTCCAACGGTTCGCGGCCGGACTGCACGATCCGCATGCCGAACGGCGCGCCGCCGCTGGTGATCGACGCAAAATTTCCGCTCGAAGCCTGGAACGCGATCCGCGACGCCGGCAGCCCCGAGGCCGGCAAGATCGCCGGCCAGCAATTTCGCCGCGACATGGAGGTCCATATAAGGGACATTTCCGAGAAATATCTGATCCAGGGCGAAACCCAGGATACGGCCTTTCTCTTCGTGCCGTCCGAATCGATCTTCGCCGAGATCCACGAGCACTTCGAACCGGTGGTGCAGAAGGCGCACCGCGCGCGTATCGTCATCGTCTCGCCATCGCTGCTGATGCTGTCGATCCAGGTCATCCAGGCCGTGCTCAAGGATCAGCGCATGCGGGCGCAGGCGCATCTGATCCAGGGCGAGGTGGCGATCCTGATGGACGATCTCAGCCGCCTCGACGAGCGGGTGCGCAAGCTGCAGGGCCATTTCGCCATGGCGCAGAAGGATATCGACATGGTGGTCACGTCAGCCGACAAGCTCACCAGGCGCGGCGCCAAGATCGAAGCGCTGGAATTCGAGGCGGGTGGCGGCGATGCAAAACCCGCCCGCGACAGCGAAGCCGCGGCCAAATCGGTGGAAAGCCGCACCGGCCTTCTGAAGCTCCGGGTGGTTGACGAGGAGTGACCGCTTCGGGCAGTGTCTCGCCCGCATGAAACAGTTGGAGCATGATTTCATTTGCAGGCTCCAGAAGACGGGACACATTCATGATCACAGTTTTCGGGTCCATCAACATGGATCTCATCGCCACGACCGAGCGCCTGCCGAAGCCCGGCGAGACGGTGGCGGGTAACGGCTTTGCCACGGCCGCCGGCGGCAAGGGCGCCAACCAGGCGCTGGCAGCGCGGCGCGCCGGCCGCTACGTGCATATGGCCGGCGCCGTCGGCAAGGATGCTTTCGCTGCGGAGGCGCTGGCCCTGCTCGATGATGCAGGCACCGACCTTTCTCTGATCAAACATGTCGATGGTCCCACAGGCACGGCGCTGATCCTTGTCGGCGGCGATGGCGAAAACATGATTGCCGTCGTTCCCGGCGCCAATGGCCAGGTCACACCTGCCGATGCCGAGACGGCGATCGGCCGCATGAACGAAGGCGATATCCTGATGCTGCAGCTCGAAGTGCCGGCTGCTGCCGTCGAACGCGCGCTGTCGGCCGCCCGCGCCAAGGGCGTCACCAGCATCCTCAACCTCGCGCCGCTGATCCCCGATGCCCCGCGTCTCGGCCGGCTCGCCGATATCGTCATTGCCAACGAGACCGAATTCGAGCGGCTTGCCGGACAGGAAGGCATGGACGCCGCAGCGCGTGAGGCAGCCCTTGTGCGCCTACACGCGGAGACGGGCCAGACGCTGATCGTAACGCTCGGCGGCGATGGGGTCATCGCCATTCGCGACGGGGCGATTTCAAGGGCGCAAGGTCTCAAGATCGAACCTGTCGATACGGTCGGCGCCGGAGACACTTTCTGCGGTTATTTCGCCGCGAGCCTCGACGACGGCCTCGATTTTGTCTCGGCGCTGCGCCGCGCGGCGGTTGCCGGTTCGCTCGCCTGCCTCAAGGCCGGGGCGCAACCGTCGATCCCTTTGAGCGAGGAAGTCGCAGACAGGATATAGCCGCGTCTCTTTGCGAAGCCGCCGGCAAAACTCCCTGTAATTCAGGGCGTTCCGGCGATTTTCATGGCCCCGATCGATAGAGTTTCATTTAAATTTAAGAGATTTCCGGCGATGTTCCTCGTGGTCGCCGGCGCCTCCCGCCTTTCGGATTCCGGACTTCCAAGCGGCTGCCCCATGATGGGGCGCGCCTTTGCTCCTGTGCCGGAGAATGCCCGTTCGGCGCATCCTTGCCCGAGGACCCCATGTTCATTTTTCGCATGAAATCGCTTGCCGCGAAACTCATCGTCATCACCGGCATCGCCATCGCGCTTGTTCTCATCGTTTCGAACTTTTTCCTCATCGGCCAGACCCGGGATCGCGTCCAGACGCTGACGATGGATCAGGCCAACCTCGAGGCAAAGTCGATCGCCAATGAAATCGCCGCCAATGTCGGCGAACTTGCCAGTGCCGCGCGCACCATGTCAGGCGTCATCGGCCGTGGCCATGAAGGCAAGTCGCTCGATCGCAAGGGCATGATCAATGTGTTGAAGGCCAATCTCGAGCAGAATGCCTTCGCCTTCGGCAGCTGGTTCTGCGAGCAGCTCGGCGCGCTTGACGGCAAAACCACCGAGATCGCCAACAATAATGACGAAGGCACCAACAAGAACGGCGCCTTCACGCCCTACTGGTCGAAGACCAAGGACGGCGGCATTCAATATTCGACCTTCGACAATGATTATACCGCCGCATGGTGGAAGCTTGCCGCCGACAGCGGCAAGGGCGCGATCACCACGCCCTATATGGCCGAGGGAACAGATGTGCCGACGCTGCTGACCTCGATTGCCTATCCGGTCGTGTCTGGCGGCAAGATGATCGGCGTCGGCGGCGTCGACATTTCGCTGAAGTCGCTGACCGACAAGCTGCAGGCGCTGCATCCTTTCGGTTCGGGCCGAGTCACGCTGCTGTCGCAGGCCGGCAACTGGATCGTCGCGCCGATCCCCGACCTGATGACCAAGGAATATGACGGCGAGGGCGCCGACATCGTCAAGACGGCGCTGTCCAGCAAGCAGCCCGGTCTCGTCAGGAACCTCACCTATGACGGCCTCGATCCCTTCGATCGCGTTGTCTATCCATTCGCGGTTCCCGGCGTCAACGCCACCTGGGTCGTGCTCGTCGACGTGCCGCACACGGCGATTAACGCGCCGGTGCGAGACCAGACCTACATGATGATCATCAACGGGCTGATCGTGCTTGGTGCCGTCATGCTGGCGCTCTATTTCGCCGTCCGCTCTTTCGTGCAGCGGCCGCTCGGCGGGCTCGTCGCCAGCGTCAAGGCGCTGAGCGACGGCCAATATGGCGAACCGGTCGCTGCTCAAGATCGCAGCGACGAAGTCGGTTCGGTCGCCAAGGCGCTCGAAGGTTTCCGCTTCACGCTCGCCGACAGCCGCCGCCTCGAAGACGAAGCCGCCAGAGAGAGGCAGGCGGCCGAGACCGAGCGTAGCCGCTCGGAATCGGAACGCCAGGAATCGGTGTCGCTGCAGCGCCATATCGTCTCGATCGTCGGCGCCGGCCTTTCCGCGCTGTCGCAGGGCAATCTCGGTCACCGCATCACCGACGAATTCCCCGGTGAATACGGCAAGCTGAAACAGGATTTCAACGCAGCGCTCGCGAGCCTGGAAGAGACCATCAACACGATGAACCTCAGCGTCGCCAATATCGGCTCCGGCACCGGTGAAATCAGCAACAGTGCTTCCGACCTCGCCAAGCGCACCGAGCAGCAGGCAGCAAGCCTGGAAGAGACGGCGGCCGCGCTCAACGAGCTCACCGCGCAGGTCGATTCCAGCGCCGAGAATGCGCGCACGGCAGCCGAGAACGTCAACCTTGCCTGCCAGGATGCCGAAAAGTCCGGCGAAGTGGTGCAGAAGGCGATTGCCTCGATGCAAGGGATCGAACAATCTTCGACGGAGGTTTCGCGGATTATCGGCGTCATCGACGAGATCGCCTTCCAGACCAACCTGCTGGCCCTGAATGCCGGTGTCGAGGCGGCGCGTGCCGGGGAAGCCGGCAAGGGTTTTGCCGTCGTCGCCCAGGAGGTGCGCGAACTCGCACAGCGTTCGGCCAATGCCGCAAAGGAAATCAAGACGCTGATCAACACCTCGGCCGTCCAGGTCAAGGAAGGCGTCGATCTCGTCGGGCGCGCCGGCGGCACGCTGCACAAGATCGCCGAACAGGTGATGGGCATCAACGACCTCATCCGGCAGATCTCGGCATCGGCCAGCGAACAGGCTGTCGGCCTGAAGGAAATCAATCAGGCCATGAACCAGATGGACCAGGTGACGCAGCAGAATGCGGCCATGGTGGAGGAAGCGACCGCGGCGAGCGTCGCACTCAACGACGAGGCGCAGACGCTGAAGGCGCTCGCCACCCGCTTCAATGTCTCGGGTTCGAGGAACGCCGCAGCCCTTGCCTCCGTCGCGCAAAAGATGCGGGCGCCGGCGGCTGCGGCCCCTTCGCTTCGCGTGAGCGCCCCGGCGGTCCGTCGCTCCCTTGCCCCGTCGCCTGGATCCGCGGCCGTGGCGCAGGACAGCTGGGAAGAGTTCTGATCGTTCAGCGCATCATAATGCGAAAGGCGCCTGAGAGATCAGGCGCCTTTTTGCATTCGAGAATCGATGCGTTATCGCGCGACGTGCGTCAGGCAGCGTTCGACGTCTGCTCTTCGTTGAGGAAGGCATAGATCGCCTGGGAGGAATCGGTGGCGCGCAGCTTGGCGACCAGATCGTGATCGCGCAGCACGCGGGCGATCCGCGACAGAGCCTTGAGATGATCGGCGCCCGCCCCTTCCGGCGCAAGCAGCAGGAAGACGAGATCGACCGGCTGGTCGTCCAGCGCCTCAAAATCGACCGGCTGCTCCAGCCGGGCGAAGATGCCGACGATCGAATGGATGTTGACCAGCTTGCCGTGGGGAATGGCGATGCCGTTGCCGACGCCGGTCGAGCCAAGGCGCTCGCGCTGCAGGATGACGTCGAAGATCTCCCGTTCGGAGAGCCCGGTGATCCTGGCGGCTCTTGCGGCCAACTCCTGAAGCAGCTGTTTCTTGGAATTTACTCTGAGGGCGGGAATGATCGCATCCTGATGGAGCAAATCTGCCAATGCCATTTCTTTTTCCTTCTGTCGCCGGGATCAGATAATGCAAGGAGCGGCGGCAATACCGCCGCTCACCACCCTGATCTCAGCCTTTGATACTGGCTGAATCGATCCAGCCAATATTTCCGTCGTGCCGACGGTAAACGATGTTCAGATGTTCCTTGCCGGGGCTGCGGAACAGGAGAAGCGGCTCGTCGGTCATGTCGAGCGCCATCACGGCGGTGGCGACCGACATGGTCTTCAACTGCTTCGTGCTTTCAGCGACGATCGCGGGAGCGAAATCGTCGGCGATTTCATCATCGTGATCAGGAACGGAATCCATAACCGTGTAGGAGACCTCTGCAAAACCATTCAGATGGTTTCCGGCGTGATGGTCCTTCAGCTTGCGCTTGTAACGCCGCAGCCGTTTTTCGATCCGCTGGGAGGCGGCGTCGAAAGCCAACTGCGGGTCGGTCGCCTCGCCGGCCGCATGCAACACCACCCCGCTGTCCAGATGCAGCTTGCAATCCGCCGAGTAACGAGAACTCGCCTTTTCCACGGTCACCTGGCCGGAATATCCCCCGTCGAAGTATTTCGTGATGGCCATACCAATTTGGTCCTCGATCTTTTGACGGAAGGATTCACCAATTTCCATATGTTTCCCGGATACACGCACACTCATGGAGTTTCCCTTCTTATGGTCGTTTGCGGGTATCAGTTTACGCCAAGCATCAGGTTCATCCAAGCACTTCGCGCAATCTCAAGCAAGATCGGCTTAGGCCTGCGGGTCCTTGGTGCCCTGGGGATGATGGGGATAACTCCAGATGCCGTTCACGGCACCGATTGCGGCGCGCTTCTAGCCACAGGTTACCGAAAAGTCAATAGGGCGGCGAATCACCATCAGCGGCACTCGGACAACGTGTGTCGGGTACCTTGCTGGGTAACGCATGCCGCCAATCACCACCCTAACCACTTTACGCATTTCGCGCTTGAGTTGTATTCACCTTTGCGGGGATCGTCATTGCAGCGACGCCTGCTATGACGCAGACGAGTCCGATCCAGGCCGTCGAGCTCAGCCTCTCGCCGAGGAAGACGATGCCGATCGCAACACCGATCGGCACTCTGAGATAGGCTTGCGAGGTGGTTCCGACCGAGCCCAGCGTCTGGATGAGACGGAAATAGATCGCAAAGGCGAGCGCCGTCGAAAAAGCGGAGAGGGCAAGCAGCGCCAGCATCGATGCTGCCGAGGGATCGAGCTCCCATGGCCGATCGACGATGAGGCTCATGGGCAAGAGAATGACCGCGCCTGAGATCAGCGAGCCGGCCGCCGGCACTGCGGGATCGAGCCCCTTGAAGTTCTTGCTGAAAATCGCGGCACCTGCATAGCAGATGGTCGCCAGGATGATGGCGAGTTGCGCCATCAGGCTTTCGCCGAGACCGCCGAGCGCTTCGACGCCGATGACGAGGCAGATGCCGGCAAGCCCGGCCATAACGCCGAAAAGCCGTCGCAGCGTCACCTGCTCATGGCGGGTCATCAGCACGGTCAGCAGGAAGGTGAAGATCGGCGTTGCCGAATTCAGGATCACCGCCAATCCGGCATCGACGGACTGTTCGGCCCAGGCGATCAGTGTGAAGGGAACGACGCTGTTCAGACAGGCCTGAACGAAAAACCGCCGCCAGGTCGCACGATCGCGCGGCAGGCGGACACGCCGTTGGCGCAGCACGGCCAGCAGAATACCCCCGGCAATCAGCGTGCGGGCGGCGATCAACGTTATAGGTGGGATCGTCTCGACGCCGATCTTGATGAAGCTATAGGAGGAACCCCAAAGGGTCGCCAGCACCAGCAGCAGGAAAAGCTCCCTGGCGAGGTTCGGATTTCGCGGCGTCATCGTCGGCATTTCGATCTTCGTTCAAGAAAATTCAAAGGGTTGCAGCGCCGTTGCGCGTCTGAAAAGACGCAGGGCGCTGGAGAGGAATAACGGGATTTGCGGGCAGAATGCTTCGATCCAGGTCGAAGCATGACAGCGTCAGAAGCCGGCGACCTTGGCGAGCGCCCGCTTCTCGCGGCGGCGCTGGACCGAAGACGCGATGTTCATCGCCTCCCGGTATTTCGCAACCGTGCGGCGGGCGAGATCGACGCCGCCCTTCTTCAACATGTCGACAATATCGTCATCGGAAAGCACCGCTTCCGGGCTTTCCTGCAGGATCAGCGCACGGATCTTGTGACGCACGGCCTCAGCCGAATGGCTGTCGCCACCAGCGACGGCGCTGATCGAGACGGTGAAGAAATATTTGAGTTCAAAGAGGCCGCGCGGCGTCAGCATATATTTGTTCGAGGTGACGCGGCTGACGGTGGATTCATGCATCTTGATCGCCTCGGCCACCGTCTTCAGGTTCAGCGGGCGCAGATAGTCGACGCCGTGCAGCAGGAAGGCGTCCTGCTGGCGGACGATTTCGCTTGCCACCTTCATGATGGTTTTTGCCCGCTGATCAAGGCTGCGCGTCAGCCAGTTGGCGGTCTGCAGGCAATC
>NZ_JBFTZZ010000046.1:0-36848 GCF_056406515.1 Rhizobium sp. P1_B8
TCGAGGGTGCCGTCGCTCTTTGCGGTGAGGGTTGCGATCGTGGTGGCCATGGTACTGTCTCCTTCGGTTGCTCGGGACCATTCCCGATGGCGCCCGAAGAAGGGGCCGAGCCGTAGGCGTCACCGGAGCGCCAGCGCAGGGGAACCCCTAGCGGGTTGACGCTGATGGCGGCCGGTCCCTTAGAAAGGCGGCATGGTGAACGGGAATAGTCCTGAACAGCGACCGTAAACGGAGACAGCAATCCATGGCTATCCGATTGCCGCCTCGTGCGGGAGCCCTGCCCCGGATGTCTACACGAGCTGGATGGGTCTTCCTTCCGCGTATCTGCGTCGGGCAGCAAGCCATCTCGCGCGCGACAGCCGGCTGCGATCAGTAAGATCGGTTCTCTCATCGCCAACTTCGGCAAGAGCTCTTCACCGGGTGTTGAAGAAACCGTCAGGCGGTAGCGTGCATCAAGAACATGAATCGATCCGCCACGACCGATTCAGGAAACTCGTTGGACGGCCAATTGGTGAGCGCGCATGATCCGATCATGGATACAACGGCTGACATTATGCTGCTCTATCGGATCGATCCGTCCCGAAATATGGCGCGTTTCTATCGTCTGGCGATCCAGCCGACGTTGCTCGGAGGCAGCTCTCTCGTGCGCAATTGGGGCCAGATCGGTACCGAAGGCCGGCCGATGGTGGAACTGTACGATACGCCCGAAGCGGCTGATACTGCCTTTGAGCGCGTGCTCGGCCGCAAGCTGCGTCGCGGCTATCGATATGACGGTGCAACATGCTTCGCCCAAGAAAATCTTCACCGCGAAAGGCGCGAAGACTGCTTCAGCAGATTTCGTAGAGCCGGCGACGCCGGCGGAATGGAGCCCCGGCCGGACGATATACGCCCAGTGGGCCCTGGAATTTCCTGAGAGTAAGCCAGGGCAGCCGCGGTGCCTTGGCGAACGTTAAGGGCGCGTTCGCAGGGTGGACCAAAGTGGACGTATTCCGACGCGAACCTAGGGTCGTACAATGTGAAATCTGCGGCTGGACGGTGCAGGATCTTTCGCCTATCGATTGCTCATGAAGTCGTCGCTCGATCATATGCCGCTTCGCAAGCAGCGAGAACTCGGCCGGGTTCTGGAAATCCTGCACGAGGAATTCGAGGACGCGTTGAAAGAGGGTACGGCCGACTTCAAGAAGCGCGGCAGGATCTTGAAGATCATCCTCTTCGGCTCCTACGCCAAGGGTGGATGGGTCGATGAACCCTTCACCATGAAGGGTTATCGCTCGGATTTCGATCTCTTGATCATCGTCAACAATCGCAAGCTCTGCGAGTTTGCCGAGTACTGGCACAAGGCGGCTGACCGGCTAATCCACGACAAGTCGATCGAAACGCCGGTGAGCTTCATCGTCCACTCCAGGCGGGAGGTGAACACCTATCTCAAGGAAGGGCAGTATTTCTTCTCCGACATCCGCAAGGAAGGTATCGTTCTCTACGAACTGGACGATGAGCAGCTTGCGGAACCCAAGCCACTTTCAATGGCGGATCGACTCCGTATTGCGAAAGAACATTATCAGGATCGGCTATCACTTTCGCGGTCTTTCCTAAAGATAGCGATATCTTGCGTTAGCGAAAAGGAACTCCGGGTTGCAGCATTCCAGCTCCATCAGGCGTTGGAACAAGCCTATTCCTGCGTCCTGCTAACCCTAACAAACTACGGCCCGCCTTCTCACAACATCAAATTCCTACGCTCCCTTGCCGAAGAACAGGATCGGCGATTGGCCGAAGCTTTTCCTCGCGATCAGCATCGTGAGCGCGCCTGGTTCAACACACTGAACGAGGCCTATGTGAAGGCGCGCTACTCCAAACATTACGAGATCAGTGAGGAGGCTCTTGGCTGGCTTGCAGAGAAAACCGCTTTGCTGCTTGAGCTGGTCAACACGGCGTGCGCCGAGCATCTGGAGACACTTGAGCGGATCAGTGGCAACGATGTCGAAACGTGAGTCGGCACTACGATTTCCCACGCTCGCCTTGGAGCCGGCTTTTCCCCTTCGGAGCCCTATCAGGGCTGAATAGTGGCGCGCACCGTGACCAAGCGAGGATTCTAATAAGCCTGGCTGAATTCATCCAACATGGCTGGTGTTTGGATCTTTGAAACGGTCGGAAGACCAGCCGAAGCCGGACAGGCAACGGGGCTAAGCTTATCACAGACCGGCGCAAGGTTATTGGAGTAGCACAAGTCTCCGACCGGCTTTAACCGCCCACCGGTTCCAGATCGACCAGTGCCTTGATCGGCAGGTGATCGGAGGCGATGCGCGCAAGCGGCGTATCATGCGCTTCCACCTGCGAGATAATCCCCTTGCGGTTGGCGATGATCCGGTCGAGCGCCAGAAGCGGCAGGCCGGCGGGGAAACTCGGGACAGCGGGCGGCAGCGGTCCGAAGGCGGATTGGAAGGTATTGAGCGAAGACCGGTCGCCGAGCCGCCATTCGTTGAGGTCGCCGAGCAGGATGGTCGGCATCTCGTGCCTGTCGTTGATGAGTTCGACCAGGGTGCGAGCCTGCTGGGCTCTGCTATGGCGCAGCAATCCGAAATGCGCGGCGATGATGCGCAGCACTCCGCCCTGCTCGAGCTCGATCTCGGCTACCAGCGCGCCGCGCGGCTCCAGTCCCGGCAGCTTGACCTGATGCACGTCATGCACCAGCCCCTTCTTGAAGAGCACGACATTGCCGTGCCAGCCGTGCGCCTTCGCCATGCCGGCGACCGGCACCGGGATCAGCCCCGTCTCCCGCTCCAACCGGCCGAGATCGAGAATGCCGGTGCGTTCGCCGAAGCGCGTATCAGCCTCCTGCAGCGCGATCACGTCGGCGCCGATTTCATGGATCACCCGGCTGGTGCGCTCCGGATCGAAGCGGCGGTCGGTGCCGATGCACTTATGCACGTTGTAGGAGGCGATGAGCGTTCCCGCACTGCGCGGCCTTGCCTCGGTATAGGCTGCGTCGAGCCGCTTTTTCCTGCTCCTGATCGAGGCGAGAATGGTGGCGGGAAGGCTGTCTTTTCTGGCGTGCATCGGCAGGCGCACTTGTTCCGTTGATCGAAAAGGCTTGTCTCAGCAGTATAGGCAGCCAAGTCGAACTTGCCACGTCCGATCACAAAAAATCCTTCAGAGATAGGGCGACCCTAGCCATAGCACCTTCTCTAGCAGCCGCACCGCGAAGGGTCGCGCCTGCAGCCCCTCAAGCGTCACCGGCGTTGCCGATCTCAAGGTTTCCTCGATATGCTCGTCGATCTCGCCGGCGAAGCCCTCGTTCAGCACTTCGAGATCGACCTCGAAATTCAGCCTCAGCGAACGCGGGTCGAGGTTGGAAGAGCCGACATAGGCCCAGGTGCCGTCGATCGTCAGCAGCTTCGAATGGCTGAAACTGCCGGTGGACCGCCAGATGCGGCAGTAGTTCTTGAGGATTTGATCGAATTGCCCCGTCATCGCCCGGTCGACCAGCACGAGGTTGTTGACCGCAGGCACGATGATATCGACTTCGACGCCGCGCCGCGCCGCTGTCACCAGCGCGCTGATGAGTTCGCGGTCCGGCAGGAAATAAGGCGACATGATGCGGATCGATTGGCGCGCCACGGAAAAGGCGCCCATCAGCATCTTGTGGTTGGTCTCGACGCTGCGGTCCGGGCCGGAGGCGACGACACGCATCAGGATGGGATCGCCGGGGCTGCGCTCTGGCGGTTCGATGTGCCAGGGCTCGTCGTTCAACAACTCCTGTGTGGAGAAGCGCCAGTCTTCGGCGGCGAGGTCGAAAAGGTCGGCAACGACAGGGCCGGTGACGCTGAAATGCGTGTCGTGGGCAAAGCTCTCGCCTGTTGCCTCCTCGCTGAAGCCCGCCCTGATGTTCATCCCGCCCGTCAGTGCAATTTTCCCGTCGACGATCAGGATCTTGCGGTGGGTGCGCAGATTGGCATAGGGCAGCCGCAAGCCCATGATGACGTTGCCGTTGAAGACGGCGACGGTGACGCCGCCTTCCCTGAGATGGCCGAGAATGCTCGGCACCGAATAACGCGCACCGACCGCGTCGATCAGCACCCGGACTTCCACACCCCGCCTGGCCGCCGCAATCAGCGCATCGGCGATGCGAAGACCGACAGCGTCACGGTCGAAAATATAGGTTTCGAGCAGAATGCTGCGTGTCGCCTCGTCGATGTTTGATTTCATCGCCGCATAGGCCTCGTCGCCGGTCTCCAGCACATCGATCGTATTGCCTGTCGTCAGCGGATTGCGCGTCACCCGGTCGCCCAGCGTCTGCAGCGCCGCAAAGCGGCGGCCGAACTGGCTGATCACCGTCTCGGCCTCGGCATCGAATGTCTCCAATTCGTCGAATTCGGCAGCAAGCAGCAGCGCGTCGCGCCGGACGCTCAGCGATTTGCGGCGAATGCGGTTGATGCCGGCAATTGCATAGAGCAGCGCACCGATGATCGGAGACAGAATGATGACGCCGACCCAGCCGATCGCCGCGCGCACCTCCTCCTTGGTCATGGCGGCATGGATCGCCGCCGCGGCCCCCATGGCGATCGAAACGACAAAGAGGATATGCGGCCAGTAGGTTGATAGGAGATAGAACATCGCAGGCGAATATAGCCGCGAAATGGCGACGTTCAATCACGCCGCCGCTCTCCCATGACGCGAAATTTCTTACCGTGATCATTTTGCCGGCCCGGGATCGATCGCGAAAAGTTCAGGAAGGGGCCTGCGATTTCGAAAGCGCGCGGCCCATTCCCGAACGGGAACAATGCCGGCACAGATGGATTGATCCCGAGGAGATGAGGATCGCCATCATGAACATCGCCGCAAGTGTCGGCCCTGCCTTGGCGCTCGAAGTCGCGGATGCCGCAAGCATTGCCGAACTCCGGCATCAGGCGGAAGGCTGCACCCGTTGTGATCTCTATAGGAATGCCACGCAAATCGTCTTCGGCGAAGGTTCTGTGAAAGCCGAGATCGTCCTCATCGGAGAGCAGCCGGGCGATCAGGAGGATCTGACCGGCAGGCCCTTCGTCGGTCCCGCCGGCCAACTGCTCGATCGCTGCCTGGAAGAGGCCGGTCTCGACCGGCAGCGCTGCTATGTCACCAATGCCGTCAAGCACTTCAAGTTCACGCCGCGCGGCAAACGGCGGCTGCATTCAAAACCGAATGCCGGCGAGATCAGGCGTTGCGCCTGGTGGCTCGGCGCCGAACTCAACATCCTGCAGCCGAAACTTATCGTGACGCTCGGCGCAAGCGCACTTTATGCGGTGCTCGGGCCAAAGGCGAAGCTGACGCCGCAGCGCGGCCATATCCTGCATCCGACAAACCGTCCACCCGTTCTGGTCACCATCCACCCCTCCTATCTCTTGCGCATCCGCGACGAGGCGGAGCGGCGCCGGCAGCGCCGGGATTTCGTGTCAGATCTGCACAAGGCGGGGGAGTTTCGGCCCCAATGAAAGGTCGATTCTCAACCCTAATATGCTGCAACGCGAAATATTCGCGGGTGCAGCGCGATTTCGCTTGAAAGAGTTCCCCTCCTCTGGAACCATCCAAGCAGTATCGCGTTCGAACGACGGCATCATGTGACTGGAGATCAGCGATGGCAGAAACTCGGGAAGAGTGGATCAAAAAACGTGCATACGCCCTCTGGGAAGAAGAGGGCTATCCGACAGGGCGAGATTCCATCCATTGGGAACAGGCACGACACGAGCGCGACAGGCTCGAAGGTTCTGCTGCGTCTTCCGACGGCAAGGAAGTCAAGCCCAAGACGAAGCGCAGCGTGACGGGCAGCAAGACGAACGGCGTCGTGACACCGGCACCGAAACGGACTGCGAGCCGCAAGACGGCGTCCTGAACACCGAAATACCGAGCAGTCGAGAAAAAAGGGCGTCGTTGCGACGCCCTTTGGTCCCCGTTTGTCATATGCCTGAATTAGTTGTGCTTTATGCAATTTCAGAGGTGGGCTTCCATGCGGGGGTGAACAGAGGCCGGATGACGCTGCAAGCTTTGAGGCTTCCAAAAAAAGTTGAACCTTCGCCCGATAACCGGGAACAAGAAGTTACGATGACAGTTTATGGCGGGACGGGGAAGTTGCCATGAACGACGGTCAAACCGAAATCCTCTTTTTAGCCAGCAACCGCGCTTCGACTGCGATCGTGTGAGGGATGGAGATGTCGCTCCTCGTCATCGCCGCGCTGCTCTACCTCGGTCTCGCGCTCGGGTTCATCCTTGTCGTCGATAACCTCGTCGGACTGGTTTTCCGCGATCCGCGCGCGCCGGTGCAGTTGGTCTCCGTCTATATCGGCCGTGCCTTCGCCGCATCGCAGAAACTCTATCGAAAATAACAGCCCGCAGGCGCCGTCCGTAGACGGCTAAAAGTGTTGAACGCCCTGGCGCATCGAGCTTTGCGCGTGCGAAAGGACGCACAAAGCTCTGGGTTAAGGATATTTCGACCGCGCCCTTTCCCTGCTATCGGAAGCCTCTATGTTGACGGTTTGGAAGGGCTGAACCCGAGGTGGCCAACACTCCGGCGCAGCGGACGACAAGGAAGCGATTTTGAATGGGAAGCGTCGGGAACGGCTGGCCGAGAGGCGGCGGCGAAATCGGCGAATTGTTACGGCATCCGGCTTTCCACGCCGTCGGTCTCGGTCCGGTCGAAAGCTGGCCCGCTTCCCTCAAACATATCGCCGAAATGGTGTTGAATTCCCGCCAGCCCAAATTCGTAGCCTGGGGTCCGGATCTCGCCTTTCTCTACAATGACGCCTACGTGCCTGTTTTCCCGCAGCGCCATCCCGACGCACTCGGAAGGCCTTTCCGCGAGGTCTGGGCGGATATTTGGGAACAGTTCTCGCCGATCGTCGCCAGCACGCTCGACGGCAGTTCGCAGCTGTTCAAAGAGCTGCTCATCCCGATGCGCCGCGACGGCCGCACCGAGGACACCTGGTTCACCTTCTCATACACGCCGCTGCGCGACGATGACGGCACAGTTGCCGGCATCCTCTGTGCGGCCCTTGATGTCACCGACCAGGTATCGGCCAAGCGCGGCGAAGAGACGGCGCTGGAAGAGCTGCGCGTGAAATCGGAGGCGCTTGCGGTCGTCAACCGGGCGGGAGCCGCCATCACCGCCGAGCCCAGTGTCGAACGCCTTACCCAGATTGTCGTCGATGCCGGCGTGACGCTGACCGGCGCGGAATTCGGCGCCTTCTTCTACAATGTCGACGATGGCGAGGGCGGCAGCTATATGCTCTATGCGCTATCCGGTGTCGATCGGAAGAACTTCGAGAAATTCCCGATGCCGCGCAACACCAAGGTCTTCGCGCCGACCTTCGACGGCGAAGGCATCGTGCGCTCCGACGACATCCTGCTCGACCCGCGCTACGGGCAGAATGCGCCACATACAGGCATGCCCAAGGGGCATCTGCCGGTCAGGAGCTATCTTGCCGTGCCGGTGAAATCACGCGACGGCAGCGTCATCGGCGGCTTGTTCTTCGGCCACGGCCAGCCCGGCCATTTTTCCCAAGCGGCCGAGTCGAGCCTCGTCAGCCTCGCCGGCCAATCAGCCGTCGCGATCGACAATATCCGGCTCTTCCGTGCTGCCAAAGTCGAAATCGACCAGCGCCGCGGCATGGAAGATCAGCTGCGGAAACTCAATGAAATGCTCGAGGTCCGCGTCGCGGCCGAGATTGCCGAGCGTCAGCAGGCCGAAGCAGCACTCCAGCAATCGCAGAAGATGGAATCGATCGGCAAGCTTACCGGCGGCGTCGCCCATGATTTCAACAATCTGCTGCAAGTGATCTCAGGCAACCTGCAGCTTCTCGGCAAGGACGTGGCAGAGAGCGGCCGGGCCAAGGAACGCATTTCCAACGCGCTTGCCGCCGTCGAACGCGGATCGCGGCTGGCAAGCCAACTGCTCGCCTTCGGCCGTCGCCAACCGTTGGAACCGAAGGTCGTCAATATCGGCCGTCTCGTCACCGGCATGGACGACATGCTGCGCCGCGCGCTCGGCGAGGAGATCGAAGTTGAGACCATGGTTTCCGGCGGTCTCTGGAACAGCTTTGCCGATCCCACCCAGATCGAGAACGCCCTGCTCAACCTTGCGATCAACTCCCGCGACGCGATGGATGGCGCCGGCAAGCTGACGATCGAGGTCGGCAACGCCTTCCTCGACGATTCCTACAGCCGCACCCATCCCGAAGTCACCGCCGGCCAATATGTCGTGCTGGCGGTCACCGATACCGGTTCCGGCATGATGCAGGAGGTAATAGAACAGGCATTCGAGCCCTTCTTCTCGACCAAGCCGGAAGGCAAGGGTACCGGTCTTGGCCTGTCGATGGTCTATGGCTTCGTCAAGCAGTCCGGCGGCCACGTGAAGATCTACAGCGAGATCGGCGAAGGCACGACCGTCAAGCTCTATCTGCCCCGCTCGTTCCAGAGCGAGGATCGCATCACCAATGTCGACAGTGTGCCGGCAACCGGGGGCACGGAAACCATCCTCGTCGCCGAGGATGACGAGGGTGTGCGCACGACTGTCATCGAGATGCTGACGGATCTCGGCTATCACGTGCTGAAGGCAAAGGATGCGCAAAGCGCGCTCACCGTTATCGAAAGCGGCGCCCATATCGACCTGCTCTTTACCGATGTCGTCATGCCCGGCCCATTGAGAAGCCCGGAGCTTGCGCGCATGGCGCGCGAGCGCCTGCCTGATATCGCCGTGCTCTACACATCGGGCTATACCGAAAATTCGATCGTCCATGGCGGCAGGCTCGATCCTGGTCTGGAACTGCTCTCCAAGCCCTATACGCGCGAGGAACTCGCCCGCAAGATCCGCCACGTGCTTGCCAGCCGGACGCAACGCCGCCAGGGGGTGAGCGATGCCGCAGCGCCCGTTCCCAAACCTCCCGATATCACCGGTGAAAAGTTGAAGCTGCTGCTTGTGGAAGACGACGCCTTCATCCGCATGGATACTGCCGAGATTCTCCAGGATCTCGGTTATGACGTCATCGAGGCTGATAGCGGCGAACGGGGCGTGGAAATCCTCGGACACACCATCGTCGACATCATCGTCGCCGATGTCAGCCTGCCCGGCATGTCGGGTCCGGTCTTTGCCGCCAAGGCGCGCGAGGCCTTTCCATCGGTCGGCCTGGTGTTTGCGACCGGCCACAGCAGCCTGCCGGATGCAAGCCGCCTGTCCGGCTCGGTGCTGCTGTCAAAACCGTTCAGCAGCACCGCGCTCGAACGGGCGGTAAAGACCGCCGTCCAGCAACGGCCTGTTGGCTAGAGCAATTCCAGCAAGAGTGCGCAGCGGTTTTGCGTCCGGAATTGCGTGGAAACAAGAGATAGAGCATTTCCGTGATTCGGAGAAAAACGGAAATGCGCTAGCCGTCGAACTCGGGATATTTGCGCATCAGATCCACCTCGCTGGTGCAGCTGTCGTCGCGCGCCGCCAGTTCGATCGAGATCGTGTCGGCAGGATCGAGCCGGCCATCATCGTGATGACTGTCATCATCGTGATGATTGCCATCATCGTGATAGACGGGAATGCGCGCACCGCTCTGGCTGACCAGCACGGCATCCCGCTCGAAACCCCTCTGCAGCAGCCAGTCGCGCGGCGCCATCAGGCGGATGCCAACCTCGTAGGAGTGCCCCTTCCCTTGCTTGAGGCTGACGGTATAGGTGACCGGCGACACCTGGCCGTTCACGTCGATCGCGCCGTTTCCATCGGCTTTGACGATGTGTTTTTCCATGTTCTCGGCTCCTTCTCATGTGCAGCGCATGCAGGCTTCTCCCCTTCGAAACCTGATAAAATCGGCTTTTGTTCCCGAATCCAGGGCTTGCCAGCCATGCCCGCGGCCGGAACTTTTGGGCGCCGTACCGGTTCAATCCCTTTGAAAACCAGAGGAGGCTGAGATGCCGAAAGGTGACAAATCCGACTATACCGACAAGCAGAAGCGCAAAGCCGAGCACATCGAGGAAAGCTATGAAGAGCGCGGCGTCTCCGTCAAGGACGGCCGAACGGCGTGCCTGGGCGACCGTCAACAAGGAAAGCGGCGGCGGCAATAAATCCGGTTCCGGCCGCGGCAAGAAGGACACGCATGAATCCTCCGAAAAGGGCGGCCGCATCGGCGGCGCGGCGTCCGCCGCACGCTCGAAAGAGGATCGGTCCACCTCTGCGAAGAAGGCCGCCGCGACGCGCAAGCGCAACGAACACCATACCCACCACTGATTGGAAATAGGACAGGCGGTGACTTGCCGCCCACCGCACCCGGCAAAAGGATTTTCGACATGGCCAAATCGCAGAAGAAATGGTCGCAGGACATTACCGAACACAGCGATGCGATGGACCTGAAGGAAGGCGTGTTCAAATCGGACGATCCGAAGAAGATTGCCCGTTCCGTCAAGCACTCCGCCGAAGAGAGCGCTCGCCGCAAGTCGAGCCCTTATCGCGCCGCCATGTCGATGCTGACCTTCTACATCAACCGCGCTGGCGACCAACTGACGAAAAAGCGACGCGGCACTCTTGAAAAAGCCAAGGACGAATTGCGAAAAGACTTCGGTCGTCAACCGAAGGATTGAGCAGCCATGGCATACGAGCTTTATTATTGGGACGGCATTCAAGGTCGCGGCGAATTCGTACGGTTGGCGCTGGAAGAAGCCGGCGCCGACTATATCGATATCACCCGCCAGCCCGGGCGTGGTACCAGCGCCATGATCGACGTCATGGAGAGTGAAAGCGAACCGCATTTTCCTTTTGCACCACCCTTCCTGAAGGACGGCGACCTCATCATCCCGCATGTCGCCAACATCCTGTTTTACCTCGGTCCGAAGCTCCGCCTTGCGCCTGAGGAATATGGTCTTCGCCATGTCGTGAACGGCCTGCAGTTGACCGTCACCGATTTCGTCGCCGAAGTGCACGATACGCACCATCCGATCGACACGTCGCTCTATTACGAGGACCAGAAGCCGGAGGCAAAAGCCCGCTCAGCCGCCTTCATCCGCGAACGCATTCCGAAATTCCTCGGCTATTTCGAGCGTGTGCTGCGGCAGAACCCGAAGGGTCGCAATCATATAGTCGGCGATGCGCTGACCTATGTCGACCTCTCGCTCTTCCAGGTGATCGAGGGGCTGACCTATGCCTTTCCGAAAGCCATGGCAAACCGCAAGGCGGAATATCCCGCGCTGCTGGCTCTGCATGATGCGGTGGCGAAACGTCCGAACATTGCCCGCTATCTCGCCTCCCCCCGCCGCCTCGCCTTCAACGAGGAAGGGATTTTCAGGCATTATCCTGAGCTGGACAGTGTGGGATGAGGCAAGAGCAATTCCAGGAAAAGTGCGAAGCGGTTTTCCCAGGCAAAGCGCGAAGCGGTTTTCCCAGGCAAAGCGCGAAGCGGTTTTGCCGGGAATTGCGTAAAGCAAAAGGATAGAGCCGTTCATTCCAGTGGCACGGCCGCATCAAAGAAATTTCCCCACGGGTCCTTCGGCCGGGTCTCCAGCCGATGCGGCACGTTGCCGAGTGTAAAAGCGGCCGGACCGCTGACCTCGTCCAAATCGGGCCAATCGAGCGGCATCGAAACCGGCGCACCCGGTCGTGCCCGCGTCGAATAGGCCGCGACCGCCGTGTTGCCGCGGCCGTTGCGGAGATAGTCGATGTAGATATGCCCGCCGCGTTTTGCCTTCGTCGCGGTTGCCAGATATTTCTCCGGCGCATCGGCCGACATGCTTTCGGCCAGCGAATGGGCGAAATCCTTCACCTCCGCCCAGCCGGCCTTCGGCGAAAGCGGTGTCACCACATGCAGCCCCTTGCCGCCTGATGTCTTGACGAAGGCCGCCAGGCCACGGGCTTCCAGCCGCGCCTTCAATTCAATCGCTGCTGTTATGACAGCGCTCCAGGCTACGTCCTCGCCAGGATCGAGGTCCATGGTGATCATATCGGGTTTTTCCCAATTGTCGGTCGTTACACCCCAGGGATGAATTTCGAGCACGGCCGATTGCACCAGCGCCACGAGACCGTTGAAATCGGCGATGCGCAGCAGCTTTTCGCCGTCCGCATCCTGCGGGTCGGCGATCTCCTCGATATGCGGATTCATGCCCTTCCAGGCATGTTTTTGGAAGAACCGCTGTTGGCTTTTTATCCCGTCCGGCAGACGCAGCAATGCCAACGGCCGATTGACGACATAAGGCACCATGAATGGCCAGACCGCCGCGTAATAATCCGCCAGCGCCTGCTTGGTCACGCCCTCATCCGGCCAATAGAGCCGGTCGGGATGGGTCAGCGATACATCTGCTGCCGGCGGATTTCTGGGGCTCATTCTTCGATCTCGCTTGTGAGGAAATCAAGTAGCCTGTTTTCCTCGGCCCGCAAGCCCCGCAGCGGCTCGTTGCCATTCTCGATCAGCGGATGATCGTTGCTGGCGAGCGCGATGATCGCGGGATGGATATAGCTCGAGCGCGAGATCGCAGGTGTGTTGTGCAGCGCCTCGGCGGCGGCTTCCGACATCTGCTTTACCGTCGGCCGGCCGCCGCCGACAATCGTCTCGCGCGCCGCTCCGAAGGCCGCCAGCGATCCGGCCCAGGTGCGGAAGGTCTTCGCCGAAATGGGAATCCCCGATATCTCGGCCAGATAGGCGTTCAACCGGCCGGAATCGATTGGCTTCAGCGCGCCGCTTTCATCCTTCCAGACGAAGAGCTGGCGGCCGGGCAGGTCCGCTATCTCCTCCAGGATCTTCTGCAGCCTGGGATGTTTGAGACTGCGCTGGACACGCTTGCCACCCTTGGCGCGGAATTTCAGCTCTATCTGCCCGTCGACGATCTTCAGGTGGCGCTTCAGCAGCGTCGTTGCACCATAGGTGCCGTTCTCCCTGACATAGGCCTGGTTGCCGACGCGCAAATGCGCCTCGTCAAGCAGGGTCGTCAAAGCCGCAAGCACGCCGTTAACATCCTCCGCGCCGGTGTCGAGATGGCGCAACACGGTGCGGCGTATCCGAGGCAGGGCTCGGCCGAACTCGATCAGCTGATGGAATTTTCCCGCACTTCGGAAGGATTGCCATTCCTTGTGGTAGCGGTATTGCTTGCGTCCGCGCGCATCGAAGCCTGTCGCCTGCAGATGGCCGTTCTCGTAGAGGCAGATCCAGACATTTTCATAGGCCGGCGGCAGACCGAGCGCGCCGATGCGCGCCCGCTGCAATTCGTCGGCAAGCGTCGTGCCGTCGGGCATCACGTAGCTGAAGCCCTTGCCCTTCCTTCGTCTGCGGATGCCTGGTTCAGTATCGCTGACATAGACGAGACCAAGGTCGGTGATGGCTTCGGCATTCATGGTCTCTTCTACTTGCTCCTGCGGCCGAACTGGAACCAGCGGCGGCGCTCGGCTTTTGTCGCGCCCTTCGGCGGCTCGGTCTGTCCCTTCGGTGCAAAGACCGCCACGCTCTGGGCATAGACGATGACCGGGTTCTCCGGCTCGTGCACCTCGAAGGCATCCGTCTCCGTCCCCGTGTCGAGAACCCTCGACCACTGCTTCAGCCCATTCACGACAGGCAGGTGCACCTCGCAATCGCCGCCGGCATTGAAGATGAGGAAGAGGTCGTCCATCGTCTCGGTGTCTGGGGCATTCACGCTCCTCGAGACATAGACCCCGAGCACCTGCAATCCGTCGTCGTTCCAGGCCCCATCGTCCATGAAACTGCCATCCGGCTTGTACCAGGCGATCTCGATGCGGCCGTCCTCGGCAGTCTCGCCGGTCAGGAACCGCTCTTGCCGCAGGACGGGATGGGCTTTGCGGAATGCGACGGCCTGCCGGCAGAAATCGAGGAAGGGGTCGTCGAGCCCCGACCAATCCGT
Organism: Rhizobium sp. P1_B8; assembly: GCF_056406515.1. Lineage (NCBI taxonomy): Bacteria > Pseudomonadati > Pseudomonadota > Alphaproteobacteria > Hyphomicrobiales > Rhizobiaceae > Rhizobium > Rhizobium sp. P1_B8. Next base: position 13,840 of record NZ_JBFTZZ010000046.1, read on the forward strand.
CCAGCCGATCTCGTTATCCTGGCAATAGGCGTTGTTATTGCCGCCCTGGCTGTTGCCCACCTCGTCACCGGCAAGGATCATCGGAACGCCCTGGGAGAGCATCAGCGTCGCCATCATGTTGCGCCGCCGCCGTGCCCGAAGGCTGTTGATGTCCTCGTTATCCGTCACACCTTCGGCACCCATATTGTCCGAATGATTGTCCGAATGTCCGTCCCTGTTATCCTCGCCGTTCGCGTCATTGTGCTTGTCGTTGAAGGAAACCGTGTCCATCAGGGTGAAGCCGTCATGGGCCGACAGCAGATTGATCGATGAGGTCGCGCCGCGATCCGAGTGGTTGAACTGTACCGCCGAGCCGGTGATGCGCTGCGAGATCTCCGACACCATGCCGCCGTCGCCCTTCCAAAAGCGGCGCACGTCGTCGCGAAACTTGTCGTTCCACTCGCGGAAGGGATGGGGAAAACCGCCAACCTGATAGCCGCCATCGCCCACGTCCCAGGGCTCGGCGATCAGCTTGACACCGGCGAGGATCGGATCCTGGCGGATGGCGCCGAAGAACAGGCCCTGCCGGTCGAATTCCATATCCTGGCGGCCGAGCGTGCTGGCAAGGTCGAAACGAAAGCCGTCGATATGCATGACGCCGACCCAATAGCGCAGGCTGTCGAGCACCATACGCATCACCATAGGATTGGCGGCATTCAGCGTATTGCCGGTGCCCGTCGTATCGAAGGTGTGGCGTGGATCATCAGGGGAGAGGATGTAGTAGCTGGCATTGTCGAGCCCACGGAAGGAGAGCGTCGGGCCTTTCTCGCTGCCTTCGGCGGTGTGATTGTAGACCACGTCCATGATGACTTCGATGCCGGCGGCATGGAACTTCTTCACCATGGTCTTGATCTCGGTGATCTTGTCGCCGGACATGTAGCGCGATTGCGGCGCGAAGAAGCCGAGTGTCTGGTAGCCCCAATAATTGCGTAGGTTGTTTTCCAGGAGATAGCGATCGTCGAGGAAATATTGGATGGGCAGAAGCTCGATCGCCGAGATGCCGAGCTTGACGAGATGGTCGATGATCGGATCGCTGCACATGCCGAGAAAGGTGCCGCGCAGCCGGTCCGGCACCTTCGGATGCGTCATCGTCAGGCCGCGCACATGCGCCTCATAGATGATCGTATCCGGCCAGGGACGGCGGATCGCCTCTTCACCCGCCCAATCGAAATCCGGATCCTGCACCACGCCCTTGACCGTGAAGGGTGCGCTGTCGCGCTCGTCAAAGGAAAGATCGTCTTCGCCGATCTGATAACCGAACAGCGCGTCATCCCATGTCAGCTCGCCGGTGACCTGTTTGGCATAGGGGTCGAGCAGCAGCTTGTTCGCATTGAAGCGATGGCCGGCGTTGGGATCATAGGGACCATGGGCGCGATAGCCGTAGACGGTGCCTGGTCCGACGCCGGCGATATAGCCGGACCAGATATCGCCTTCGCGCTTCGGCAGCGGCAATCGCGCCACCTCCTTCTTGCCATCAGGCGAGAAGAGGCAGAGCTCCATCTGTTCTGCATGCGCTGAGAATACCGCGAAATGGGTGCCCGAACCCGTATATTCCGCCCCGAGCTCCGGCTTGAGGAAGTCGAGTTCCGAAAATGAATAGCTCATAATGCCCCGCTCGATAAAAAGACCATGCGGGAAACGTAACGGCGGCTCGAAAGTTCCCTTGGCTCGCAAGGGAAGATCTCTTGAGGAGGCGGAGATTAAGGCATCAACTGTCCGCCATTGACCTCGATAATCTGGCCGGTGATGTAACCCGACAGCGTCGGCGAGGCGAGGAAGAGATAGGCCCCGACGCAATCCTCCGATGTGCCGACGAAGCCCATCGGGATCGATTTGCGCTGCAGCTCCATCTGCTCGTCATTGGTATAACGCTCGTGGAAGGGTGTCGCGATAACGCCCGGCGCCACCGCGTTGACGCGGATCCTGTCGGTGACAAATTCCTTGGCATGACCGCGGGTGATCGTCGAGACGAAGCCCTTGGACGCCGCATAAAGGATCGCACCATTGCCGCCGCCATTGCGCGCGGCGATCGAGGTGGTGTTGATGATGAAGCCGCCCTGCTTCTTCAGCCAGGGATGCGCCGCACGCGTGGCCGCCAGCACCGAGCGGGCGTTGAGGTCCATGACCGCGGCATAATGCGCGTCGGTATATTCCGAAGTCGGCTTGCGCCCCAGCATGCCGCCGGCATTGTTGATGAGGCCGTCGAGATGACCGAAGGTCTTCGCCGTCTCCTCGACGACACGCTCGGTCTCGCCTTCCCTCGACACGTCGCCCTGGATCAGATGCACCGTGCCGCCGGCAGCCCGGATCTCGTCTGCAAGCTTCTCCGCCGGTTCGCGGCTGGCATTGTAATGCACACCAACCTTGGCGCCTTGCGCGGCAAAGGCGCGGGCGAGTGCCGCACCGATCCCGGTCGAGGCGCCGGTGATCAGCACGGCCTTGCCGGACAGGTCCGGCAGCTTGATGGATGCGAGCGATTGCGCAAGTTCGACCATGGCGACGATAGCCTCCCGAAAAACCAAGGACATAGGTGATGAAACGAATAGGAGAAGTATCTAGGGGAAATCGACGAAGGGCAATGCACGAAAGAGCGAGATTGCATCGTCATAGAAGCGCTACGCGGTCTTCATACAAGCGGCCATCGTCACCGACGGCCGCCTGAGATTGCGTGCGAGCACCAAAAGGGGTCTCCTTACGGAGCCACGCCGAAGGCCGGCTGTGGTTTTTGGCCGGCAAGAGGCGGGAATGCCAGCGCTATTGCCGCAGCCCCCAACCCGACCATTGCGGAGCCAATGAACAGCCAGGAATAATTGCCGAAAGTGTCGAATATCCAGCCGCCGATCAGAGGGCCGAAGGCCATGCCGAGGCTGGAGAGCATCGTTGCCGCACCGAAGACGGTGCCGATGATGCGCGGCCCGAAATATTCCCGCGCCAGCACGGCATAGAGCGGCATCACACCGCCATAGGCGCTGCCGAATACGATGGCGAGCGCATAGAATTCGCCGAGTTGGCTGACCAAGAGATAGGTGGCAAGTGCTGCCGCCTGCACCAGCAGGCCGGCGACCAGCACCGGCTTCACCCCGATCCTGTCGGCAAGGCTGCCATAGAGCAGCCGGCCGCCCAGTCCCGCCAGGCCCTCGACGCTGTAGATGCTGACGGCCGCCATAGGTGCTACGCCGCAGATCGTCGCATAGTTGACCATGTGGAAGATTGGCCCGGAATGCGCTGCGCAGCAGGCTGAGAAGGTCAGGCCAAGCACGATGAATTGCGGCGATCGAAATACTTTCGACAGCTGCGGCCGGGCGCCGTCGGCTGCGAACTCGGTTCCGGTATCGGCGGTCTCGGCAGGCGGGCGCCTGACAAGAAGCGCGGCCGGCACCAGCAGCACCCAGGCCGCGACGCCGATGATCAGCATGGCCGGCCGCCATTCATAGGCCGAGATCAGCCAGCGCGCGAAGGGTGAGATCGTCATCGGCGCGACGCCCATGCCGGCGGAGACGAGCGACACCGCAAACCCGCGGTTTTCGTCGAACCAGGCGGTCGTCGCCGCGATCATCGGCGCAAAAAACGTGCTGGCGGCCAATCCGACGAGGATGCCGTAGGTCAGCTGGAACTGCAGCAGCGTCTCGGCGCGGCTCGCAAGGACCAGCGCCAGGCCGAGCAGCACCGACCCGATCAGCACGACGACGCGGGGGCCGAAGCGATCGCTTGCCGCACCCCAGAAGAATCCGCCGAAGCCCATGACGATGAAGTTCAGCGTCATCGCGCTCGCGATGCCGACATGCGACCAGCCGGTCGCCGTTGCAATCGGCTCCTGGAAAATCGCCAGCGAGAACATCGCGCCGAGCGCAACGCATGTCATCAGAGCGCCCACAGCGACGATGACCCAACGATAGGAAACACTCATGGCTTCATAACCTCCATGCCGACAGAGTGATCGCGACGCATGCGGCAAGCCTGCCACATTTCGCGCCTGCAATCCAAAGACGTTTGAACCGCTGCAAATTCGACAGCGCACTCACATCTTTTTTCGTCGCACTTAGAGGGTACGAAACATCACCAATGCGTCGACATAGCCCTGCGTCGGATGAAGGAACACGCCAGGGAGCCGGCCGACGATCTCGAAGCCGAGAGACTGCCACAGCGCCACCGCACGCTCATTGCTGCTGACGACGAAATTGAACTGCATCGCCCGAAAGCCCCGCAAGCGGGCATGCTCCAGGGAATGCTCGTGCATCAGGCGAGCGACGCCACGGCCGCTGGCGGCAGCGTCGGTCATGTAGCCGCAGTTGCAGACATGCCGGCCGCCGCCTGCCTGATTGGCCTTGATGTAATAGGTGCCGAGGATCACGCCATCCTCTTCGGCGACGAAGGTCTCGCGGTCCGGTCCCATCCAGTAGGCGAGCGCATCGGTCTCAGTCAGATCGCGATCGAGCGCATAGGTTTCGCCGGCGCGGATCGTCGGACCGATGATCCTCCAGATGGCGCTTTGATCGTCCTTGTCTGCGGGCCGGATCAACATGACTGGTTTCTATCGAAGGCTGATATCACGCGCAACGGGTCGAGCGCCTAGCGAACGCCGGAAGCACAGCGTTTTCAGCCGAACTCAAACCCTTTCGAGGGCGATCGCGATCCCCTGCCCGACGCCGATGCACATGGTCGACAGCGAGTATTTTCCGCCGGTCTCCAGAAGTTCGAGTGCCGCCGTGCCTGTGATGCGTGCGCCTGACATGCCAAGTGGATGGCCGAGCGCGATCGCGCCGCCATTGCGGTTCACCCGCGCGTCGTCATCGGCAATCCCGAGTGCGCGCAGCACCGCCAGCCCCTGGCTGGCGAAGGCCTCGTTGAGTTCGATCACATCGAACTGCTCCGCGGTCATGCCGAGCCGTGCCATCAGCTTGCGCGAGGCCGGGATCGGCCCGATACCCATCACCCTTGGCGGAACGGCGGCAGCCGCGCCACCGAGGATACGGGCGATCGGTGTCAGGCCATATTTTCGCGCCGCCGCTTCGGAAGCGACGATCAGCGCCGCTGCCCCGTCATTGACGCCGGAGGCATTGCCAGCCGTCACCGTGCCGCCTTCCTTCTTGAAAGGCGTGGCGAGTTTCGCCAGCGTTTCGATCGTCGTCACGCGCGGATGCTCGTCCTTGTCGACGACAACAGGATCGCCCTTGCGCTGCGGGATGGTCACCGGGGTGATCTCCTTCGCCAGCCGGCCGTTTGCCTGGGCGGCAGCCGCCTTCGCCTGGCTTCGCACCGCAAACGCATCCTGATCCTCGCGGCTGACATGATAGTCCGCGGCGACGTTCTCACCGGTCTCCGGCATCGAATCGACACCGTACTGCTTCTTCATCAGCGGGTTGACGAAGCGCCAGCCGATCGTGGTGTCGTGGATTTCGGCGGCCCGTGAAAAGGCCGTCTCGGCCTTCGGCATGACGAAGGGCGCGCGTGACATGCTCTCGACGCCGCCAGCGATCATCAGTTCGGCCTCGCCGGAGCGGATGGCGCGCGCCGCCGTGATCACCGCATCCATGCCGGAGCCGCAGAGCCGATTGATCGTCGTGCCGGGTACCGCGATCGGCAGGCCGGCGAGCAGCGCCGACATGCGCGCGACATTGCGGTTGTCTTCACCCGCCTGGTTGGCGCAGCCGAAGATGACGTCGTCGACGGCCTCCCAATCGACGGCGCTGTTGCGTTCCATCAATGCCTTCAGCGGGATCGCACCGAGGTCGTCGGCCCGCACCTGGGACAGCGAGCCGGCGAAGCGGCCGATCGGCGTTCTGACATAGTCGCAGATAAAGGCTTCGGTCATGGCTTTTCCTCAGAGTTGCGGGACGACGAGGTCGCCAACCGGGCCCTCGACATACAGTGGCGCACCGGTCATGGCCTGCAATTCCTCTTGCGACATAGCGGCCAGCTTCTCGCGCAGAACGAAGCGTTCCTTCACGATGTCGATGACGGCATGGCTGGTATAGATGCGGGTGATGCAGCCAACGCCGGTCAGCGGGAAGGTGCATTTCTCCACCAGCTTCGGCTCGCCTGTCTTGGTGACGTGTTCGGTGATGACGCAGACCTGCTTGGCACCATGCACGAGGTCCATGGCGCCGCCAACGGCCGGCACGCCTTTGCTGCCCACCCGCCAGTTGGCGAGATCGCCATTCTGGGCGACCTGATAGGCGCCGAGGATCGCAACGTCGAGATGGCCGCCGCGCACCATGGCGAAGCTATCGGCGTGATGGAAGAAGGCGGCACCCGGCTTCAGCGTCACCGCCTTCTTGCCGGCGTTGATCAGGTCCCAGTCTTCCTCACCTGCGGCCGGCGGCTCGCCGAAATTCAGGATGCCGTTTTCCGTGTGAAAAATCGCCTGACGGCCGGGCGGCTGATAGCGGGCGACCATTTCGGGAAAGCCGATGCCGAGGTTCACATAGGCGCCATCGGCGATATCCTGCGCGGCGCGCCAGGCGATCTGCGCATTGGAAAGTTTGATGTCCTCACGAGTGTCGATGGTCATACGTAGGCCACTCCGGCTCGAATGAGCTCTTCTTCCTGCTGGGGATTGGGAACAGTGACGACGCGGTCGACGAAGATGCCTGGTGTCACCACATGCTCGGGATCGATGCCGCCGGCCGGAACGATAGATGAGACCTGGACGATGGTCTTCGCCGCGGCCATGCACATCAGCGGATTGAAGTTGCGGCCGGCCTTGTTGTAGGTGAGATTGCCCTGGATATCGCCGATCTCGGCCTTCACGATCGCGAAGTCGGCCTTCAGCCAGCGCTCCTGCACGTAATGGCGGCCATCGAATTCGGCGATGACCTTACCGTCGGCCAGTTCGGTGCCGTAGGCGGTCGGCGTATAGAAAGCCGGGATGCCGGCCCCGCCGGCGCGGATGCGCTCGGCAAGCGTTCCCTGCGGCACCAGCTCGAGCTCGATTTCGCCGGCCACATATCTATCCGTAAAGGCGCGCGGATCCGACGAACGCGGGAAAGAGCAGATCATCTTCCGCACCATGCCGGCATCGATCATCGCCGCGATACCGATGCGCCCGTTGCCGGCATTGTTGTTGATCACGGTGAGGCCCTTGGAGCCCTTGTCGATCAAGGCATGAATAAGCTCGATCGGCGCGCCCGAGCCCCCAAAACCACCGATCATGACGGTCGCGCCATCTCCGATCTCAGAGACGGCTTCCGCCGTGCTCCCGACTGTCTTGTCCATGCGGGATCTCTCCTTGGCTATGCGATCGGGAACTGGTTCCCGTCCTTTGAGCGTCAGGGATAAAGCGCGGCGGGCCGGACGGCAAGAAATTTGTGCGATATTTGACATTTGTTCATATATCGCACAACATGAATGAATCCATTGGAGACTGGACCCATGCGCGAAACGGATTTCGTCAGCGGCTTCGCCCGCGGCCTGAAGGTCATCGAAGCGTTCGGTGAAACGCGGCAACGGCTTTCCATTGCCGAGGCCGCCAAGCTGACGGAGCTTGACCGCGCCACCGTGCGCCGCTCATTGCTGACGCTCGCCGAGCTCGGTTATGCCGATTATGACGGCAAGTTCTTCACGCTGACGCCAAAGATCCTGCGCCTTGGTCATGCCTATCTCTCAGCGACGCCGCTGCCGGCCCTGCTGCAGCCACATCTCGATCTTCTCTCGGAAAAGGCCGGCCAGAGCGCCTCGGCCTCGGTGCTTGACGGCACCGACATCGTCTATATCGCCCGCGCCTCGCAGCGCCGCGTCATGTCGATCAATCTCACCCCCGGCAGCCGCCTGCCCGCCTACTGCGCCTCGATGGGGCGCGTTCTGCTCGCGGCCCTTGGCGAGAGCGAGGCCCGCGCCATCCTGGCCCGCAGCGAGCTGAAGCAAAACACGGCGAATACCAGGACCGATCCGGACGAACTGATCGCCGAATTCCGCCGTGTCCGCACTGAGGGTTACGCCATCATCGATCAGGAGCTGGAGATCGGCCTCTGCTCCATTGCCGTGCCCATCGACAACGACCGTGGCGAAACGGTCGCAGCGATCAATATCGGCGCGCCGGCTGCTCTCGTCCCGGCGGCGGAGATGAAGGAGCGCTATCTGCCGCTGCTGAAGGAAACGCAGGCGACCTTGCGGCCGCTGCTGCGGCGATGACGGTAAGCCTGAAGGGAGAGCGACCCCGGCCAGCGCCGGGGCCGCTCGTGATCGGTCAATGCGTCAGGTCGAGCGCGGCAGTCAGGTCACCCATCGGCGGCCGGTCGTTGTTGCGCAGCGCCTTGTCGCGGGCGACGATGCCGGGCAGCACCGGCAGATCGTAGCGCGCGGTGATGAAGCGGATGATCGACGTCGTGTCGTACTGCGTATGATCGACCATGCCGCCCTTGGCGAAGGGCGAGATGATGAAGGCCGGAATGCGGTTGCCCGGGCCCCAGCGATCGGCCTTCGGCGGCGCGACGTGATCCCAGAAGCCGCCATTCTCGTCATAGGTGACGATGACGAGCATATGGCCCCATTGCGGGCTCTTCTCCAGGTGGGAGACGACATCGGCAAGATGCTGGTCACCGCTCGAAACATCGGCATAACCGCCATGTTCGTTGAGGTTGCCCTGCGGCTTGTAGAAGGAAACCGCCGGCAGCTTGCCGTCGTCGATATCCCTAAGGAAGGCTTCACCGCCTAGGCCACCATCCCTCAGATGATCCGCACGCGCCTGGGTGCCGGGCGCGAAATTGGCGAAATAGTTGAATGGCTGGTGATGGAACTGGAAGTTCGGCACCGGGGTGGCATTCTTGCCGTCCAGGGCTGCCTGCCAGGCGCCGCTATACCAGGCCCAGCTGACACCCTTCAGCGACAGCAGGTCGCCGATGGTGATTTCATGCTGCGGCGGCAGCGTCGTTGCCGCCGCCGGATCGGCATAGGCCGCGTCACCATCCTTGGCCGGCGGATTGGCGCTCGGCTGGTAGGGCGGCTGCATGGTGTTGACGGCGTAGAAGTCAGGCGTCAGCGTGCCGTCGGAAACGAATTTCGGTGCGCCGTCCAGCGCCGACTTCGGGGCGTTTTCCGCGACCGTCAGCGACGTGCCATCCGCATCCACCTTGGCGATGGTGGGCTTGGCCGGGCTCTTGTCGGCGTTGGGATAATAGGGCGTGCAGGCGCAGACCAGCGCGAAATGGTTGAGGAACGAACCGCCGAAGGCGCCCTGGAAGAAATTGTCGGCAATGACGTATTTCTTGGCGACCTGCCACATCGGCAGGATGGAGCCGTCGTAATGGCCCATGACCAGGCTGCCGGAATCGGCCCAGGCGACGAACTTGTCGTTCTTGCCGCCGTCGATCTGCATCTGCTCCTGGTAGAAGCGATGCCAGAGGTCGCGGGTGATGACCGAAGGCGCCTCTGCGAAGCCCTGCGGATCGTCGATCGCGAAGGAGGCGTTGGCGAGATGGGCCGACTGCGCCTCAGTGACGGCAGGCGAGACACCCTTGGCGGTGAGGCCGCCCCAGGCCGGCGGCAGTTCGGACAGCCGCTGGCCGTCGCGGTCGAGCTGGCGTGCGCGATCGGCGGTCGCGTTCGAGAGCCCGTCGGCGCCGGGAAAACTGCCATAGAGATTATCGAAACTACGGTTTTCGGCATAGATGACGACGACATTGTCGATCTTGTCGTAACCGGCCGGCGCCGCATGGGTTGCCGTCGCCACCGCAAACGGCACGATGGCCGATCCGGCGAGACAGATCGAATGGAGGAGTTTCAGTCTTTTCACGGGGGTACCTCATGGCTAGGGGGGCGTTGGCTAGAGGGAGCGGAGAACGCTCGGGGGCGTTCGGACGCTATTCCGGCCGTCTATCAACTTTGTGACATCAGGGGTTGCCGTGATGCCGCAGGAGACTGGCCGTCATCAATTTGTTGCAGCGAGGTTCGATCATGGCGGAAACCAGTACTAACTTATTGGAATCCTTATCATGACGACGAAGATCATCTGGCTTGTGCGCTCCGGCCTGGCCGTCGGCATGGGTGCCGTGGCGCTTGGTCTTGCCATTCTTCCCCTGCGGCAAAGCAGCGCGGCGCCTGCTGTCGGCGTTCATCCCGGACCGACGTCGCGCGCTGAGGCCTTCGCCCGAGCCGAAACGCTGACCGCACTTGGCCGTGAGATATTCTCAGATCCCTCGCTGTCGGCCTCTGGCTTGCAGGCCTGCGCGTCCTGCCATGATCCCAATCACGCCTTCGGCCCGGCATCGGCCATGCCGGTCGAAATGGGCGGCGAACATCGGGACCAGCCGGGGTTGCGCGCTGTTCCGACGCTGCGTTACCTGCAATCGGTACCTGCTTTCACCGAGCATTATTACGATTCCGAGGACGAGGGAGACGAAAGCGTCGACAACGGCCCGACGGGCGGCCTGACCTGGGACGGCCGGGTCGATCACGGTGCCGATCAGGCGAAGATCCCGCTGCTCTCGCCTTTCGAAATGGGCAACAGGGATGCGGCCCAGGTAGTGGCGAAGCTGCGCAAGGCCGCCTATGCCGACGACATCAAGGCGGCCTTCGGCGAAACGATGTTCGACAATCCTCAGGATGCCTTTGATGCCGCCGCCGAGGCGCTCGCCACCTTCGAGCAGAGCGGCCCGGATTTTTATCCCTATTCCAGCCGCTACGACGCCTTTCTCGCCGGCAAGGCGACGCTGACGACGCAGGAGCTGCGCGGACGGCAGTTGTTCGAGGACCCAGCCAAGGGCAACTGTTCGAGCTGTCACTTAAGCGAGCCCGCCAATGACGGCGAGCCGCCGCAATTTTCCGATTTCGGCTTCCTCGGGCTCGCCGCGCCCCGCAACATGGCGGTCCCGGCCAACAACGATCCCAACTATCACGATCTCGGCCTTTGCGGCCCTCAGCGCACCGACTTTGCCGGGCGCAGCGACTATTGCGGCCTGTTCCGCACCCCGACGCTGCGCAACGTTGCGCTGAAAAAGAGCTTCTTCCACAACGGCTATTTCCACTCGCTGCGCGACGTCGTCTCCTTCTATGCGACCCGCGACAGCAATCCCGGCCGTTGGTATCCAAGGAATGCCGACGGCACGATCCGGAAATATGACGACCTGCCGCAGGCCTATTGGGATAACCTCAACCAGGATCCGCCCTTCGGCAGGAAGCCGGGCGACGCGCCTGCCCTCACCGATCCCGAAATCGACGACATCGTCGCCTTCCTCAGAACCCTGACCGATGCCGATCTGCAGCCCGAGGCGACCGGGCATTAGGACGCCTGGAATTTTAAGAAATGCCCAGGACCAATGACGTCTTTCTCAACAATAACAATCAAACCCGTCGACGCATTCCCACTTGATGTATCATAATTTCAGATATACATCATTTCATCGGAAATAGTGGGGGAATGATGGAACGCTCGTTTTTGACGATTGCCGCCGGCGAGAATAATGATGCGATACGCGCGCTTTCGGCGCCGGCGCGGCTGGAGATGCTCAAGCTGCTCTGCGCCAAGGGACCAATGAATATCAACGATATCGCGCGTGCCCTTTCTCTTCCTCAATCGACTGTCGCCACCGGGATCCAGATTTTGGAAGACGCCCGGCTGGTCGATTCCCAGCTGACGAAGGCCCGGAAGGGAAACCAGAAGATCTGCTCGGCGATCTACAGCGAAATTCTGATCAGCTTCGAGGAAAGTGCAGCCCAAAGGGCCAACAATATCATCGAAGTCGAGATGCCGGTGGGGCTCTACACCAGTTGCGACGTCCATGCGCCGTGCGGTCTTTGCTCCACCGAGAGCGTCATCGGCCCCCTCGATGTCCCCGACTATTTCCTCGATCCGCAGCGCATGCAGGCTGGGCTCGTCTGGTTCGGCCGGGGATATGTGGAATATAAATTCCCCAACAACGCCAAGGTGTTGAACAAGGATATCCGCGCCATAGAGTTCTCGCTGGAGCTGTCGTCCGAGGTGCCGGGCACCAATCCGGACTGGCCTTCGGATATAACGCTCTGGGTCAATGGAATGGCGATCGGAACCTGGACGTCCCCTGGCGATTACGGCGACAAGCGCGGCGCCTTCACGCCGGCATGGTGGAAGCTCGAGGGCTCGCAATATGGGATGATGAAGACCTGGCGGATCTCCACGCGCGGCACCTTCATCGACGGTATGGCCGCCTCGAATGTCACGCTCAGCGATCTCGCGCTTGCCCAGCATTCCTCCATCCGGCTCCGGGTCGGCATCGCAGAAAATGCCGGCCATACTGGCGGCGTCAATATTTTCGGTCGCGGCTTCGGAAATCACGGCCGCGATATCATCATGCGGCTACACGTCTGAAAAATCAAAATCGGAAATCTTGATTTAAATATCACGATTCTTTCCAGTTGCGACGACCGATAAAGTCAGCCAAATAACTGTAAATAGACAGTTTTTTCTGAAATCCCTATTAGTATGATTAAAGTCGCAACTTGGTTGACAGAACAACATTCCTGATATCAAGTTAGAGGCAAGAAAACAAAATATCTGATATATAAACGGGAGGATCCGTTGAAGACGAACGTTGTGGTTCACCGCGATTTCCGCATCGCGACCATTGACTCCAGGCTCTACAGTTCATTTCTCGAGCATCTTGGCAGGGCGATCTACGGGGGCATTTATGAGCCCGGACACCCGACGGCCGATGAGGATGGATTCCGGCAGGATGTCCTCGATCTGGTGCGTGATCTTGACACGCCATACTGCCGCTATCCCGGCGGTAATTTCGTCTCGGCCTATAATTGGGAAGACGGCGTCGGGCCCCGTGCGGAGCGCCCGGTTCGCCTCGACCTTGCCTGGCGCACCCGCGAAGCCAACCAGATCGGCGTGAATGAATTCGTCGACTGGTGCAAGAAGGCGAACACCAAGCCGATGCTCGCCGTCAATCTCGGATCACGCGGCCTGGATGCAGCCCGCAATTTCCTCGAATATTGCAATCATCCGGGCGGCACCTACTGGTCGGATCTGCGCCGCAAGCACGGCTGGTCCAATCCGCACGATGTCAAATTGTGGTGCCTCGGCAACGAGATGGATGGTCCCTGGCAGGTCGGTCACAAGTCCGCCTACGAATATGGCCGGCTGGCGGATGAGACGGCGAAGGCCATGCGCGGCTTCGACAAGTCGCTCGAACTCGTGGTCTGCGGCTCGTCCAATTCCGATATGAAGACCTATCCGGAATGGGAGGCCCAGGTCCTCGAGCAGTGCTATGACAGCGCCGACCATATCTCGCTGCATATGTATTTTGCCAACCGCGAGAAAAATACGCTTAACTATCTCGCCCGCGCGACGAAGCTCGATCGCTACATCACCACGATCGGCGGCGTGATCGACTACATCAAGGCGAAAAAACGCTCGAAGAAGACGATCGGCATTTCCTTCGACGAATGGAATGTCTGGTATCATTCCAACCAGCAGGACAAGGAGATCCTGGCGCGCGACGAATGGCCGGATGCGCCGCATCTCTTGGAAGACATCTACAATTTCGAAGACGTGCTGCAGGTCGGCGGCATCTTGAACACCTTCATCCGTCGCTCCGACCGCGTACGCATCGCCTGCATCGCGCAGCTCGTCAACGTCATCGCCCCGATCATGACCGAGGACGGCGGCGCCGCCTGGCGCCAGACCATCTATTACCCCTTCTATTACGCCTCCAGATATGGCCGCGGCTCGGCACTGCAGCTGGTCGTCGATGGTCCGACCTATGACAGCGACGAGGAGAACGACGTTCCCTATCTCGACGTATCGGCCGTCCATTCCGAGGACGGCAAGACCCTGACCTTCTTTGCCGTCAATCGTCATCCGAGCGCGGCGCTCGATCTCGATGTGCGGTTGGAAGGCTTCGGAAATGCCCGCGTGGTCGAGCAGGTGGAAATGACCCACGGTGATCTGGAAGCCGTCAATACGGCTGCGCGGCCGCAAACGGTCGCTCCGGTCAATGTCGAGAGTGGAAAGATTGAGGATGGACGGTTGCGGGCGGCGCTGAAGCCGCTGTCCTACAACGTCATCCGGCTGTCAGTGTGACAGCCGCCGCCGGGTAAGCCACGATTGGCCACCGGCTGAGATTTCGGCTCGCTGCGAGGAGGCAGGGAGCCGGAGGGATGGTTCGCCGAAGCTCTGGACCTTGAGTCCTGAGGCCTCTGCGAACCGACAACCGCGACGTGCCCATGCGTGCCTTTGCGGCCGCCGGATCGTCGCTTTCTAGGGAGGAGTTCATGCAACAGTGGAAGAGGCTCGCATTTGGCGTCGCGCTGGCCGCATTCGGCCTGACCGCGACGGCCAAGGCCGATGACTACACCTCCTTGCCGCGCAAGGAGACGCTCATCGTCGAAAATCCGGAAGGGACGATCAAAAATCCCGGCTGGTTCAACATCTGGGTCAATGGCGGCGGCGGCGTATCGACCGGCCTGCAGCAGCTGACCATGGATACGCTCTGGTATATCGATCCCGAACAAGGGCTTGGCGGCGCGACCTGGGACAATTCGCTGGCTGCCGACAAGCCGCAATATAATGCCGACTTCACCGAGATGACCGTGAAACTGCGCAAGGGGCTCTTCTGGAGCGACGGCGTGGAGTTCACTGCAGACGACGTGGTCTACACCGTCAAGACGCAGATGGATCACCCCGGCATGGTCTGGAGTGCTGCCTTCTCGGTGCAGGTGGCAAGCGTCGAGGCGACCGACCCCTCGACTGTCGTGTTCAAGCTGAAGAAGCCCAATTCGCGCTTCCACGCCATTTTCACCGTTCGCTGGAACGGCGCCTGGATCATGCCCAAGCATGTCTTCGAAAAAGTCGAAGATCCGCTTCGTTATGACTTCGCCAATCCCGTCTCGCTCGGCGCATACAAGCTCAAGTCGTTTGATCCCCAGGGCAAATGGTATACCTGGGAGAAGCGTGACGACTGGCAACGGACCTCGCTTGCCCGCTTCGGCGAGCCGGCCCCGAAATACGTGACCTATACCGATCCCGGCCCGCCGGATAAGCGGACGATCGCCCAGCTCGAGCACAATCTCGATATCATCCACGACAATACGCCAGAGGGCATGTTCACCCTCAAGGAGAAATCCAAGTCGATCGAAACCTGGTTCCCGGGCTTCCCCTTCGCCCATCCGGATCCGACACTTCCGGCTGTCATTTTCAACACGCAGGATCCGCCATTTGACAACGCTGATGTACGCTGGGCGCTCGCCCTGCTGATCGACATCAAGGCGGTCGACATGGCGAGCTATCGCGGGGCAGCGACCCTTTCGGCGCTCGGCGTGCCGCCGACGGCGGCCACGATGAAGGACTATCAGGCGCCGATGCAGGATTGGCTGAAGAATTTCGAGATCGATACCGGCAAGAGCAAGATCAAGCCTTATGACCCGACGGTCGGGCAACAGATCGCCGATATTCTGCGCAAGCAGCCGAAGTTCAAGGACCAGATCCCGACCGACCCGCAGGCAATCAGCGGTGCCTTCGGCTATGGCTGGTGGAAACCGGATCCGAAGGCTGCCGGCGAACTGCTGGAGAAGGCAGGCTTCAAGAAATCCGGCGGCAAATGGCTGACCCCTGATGGACAGCCCTTCAAGATCCGGATGACGGTGGAAGGCGACACACGCTCGGTCTTCACCCGCGCCGGAACGCTGATCGCACAGCAATGGGCCGCATTCGGCATCGACGCCAAAGCCGTGCCGGCCGCGAAACTTTGGCAGGTGGCACTCCAGCCCGGCGATTTCCAGGTGGCGATTGCCTGGAGCGTCGAGACCTGGGGCGGCGATCCTGACCTGTCGTTCTTCCTCGACAGCTGGCACTCGCAGTTCGTGGCCAAGAAGGGTGACAATCAGCCGCCGCGCAACTGGCAGCGCTGGAGCAATCCGGAGCTCGACAAGATCATCGAAAGCATCCGCGGCATCAGCGCCGACGATCCGAAGGGCGTCGAACTCGGCAAGGATTATCTGAAGCTGGTCGCCCGCGAAATGCCGACGATCCCGCTGATGTCGTATAACGTCTTTACCTCGATGGATACGACCTATTGGACCGGCTATCCGACGATATCAGACCCCTATACCGACCCAGTGCCGAATTGGGCAAACTCCAGGCTGATGATGGTCAAACTCAAGCCGGCACAACCGAAATAATCCTCCCAACGCCGGCGCGAGTGTTGCGCGCCGGCCCCCTATCGACGGGCATGTGGCATGTCCGTCGATCCTTTCCTGTCGATGAAGGGAACCAGAGAGGAACCACTGCCCTATGACGTCTTATCTGCTCTTTGTGCTGAAGCGGTTCGGTCAGTTTCTGCTCGTGGTATTTCTTGGCGTGACCATCACATTCTTCGTCACCCACCTGACCCCGATCGATCCGGTCGAAGAAAGCATAGGCGCCATCACGCAGATGGGGCAGTCCGATCCCAATGCGATCGAACTGATGCGCCAGTCGCTTCGCGAGCTTTACGGAATGGAGGGCTCGATCTGGCAGCAATACCTGCATTTCTGGCTTCGGCTTGCGACCGGTGATCTCGGTCCCTCGCTATCGGCTTTTCCCACACCCGTTTCCACTATCATCCTGCGGTCCCTGCCCTGGACCATCGGGCTGATGACGATGTCGACCCTGATCACTTTCGTGCTCGGCAATGCGATCGGCGCGCTCGCCGG
Source organism: Rhizobium sp. P1_B8 (assembly GCF_056406515.1). Classification (NCBI taxonomy): domain Bacteria; kingdom Pseudomonadati; phylum Pseudomonadota; class Alphaproteobacteria; order Hyphomicrobiales; family Rhizobiaceae; genus Rhizobium; species Rhizobium sp. P1_B8. The sequence goes on from NZ_JBFTZZ010000046.1 coordinate 30,487, forward strand.
CTATTACCGGAAGAATATGGTGATGAAGGCCGTCAGCCTCGTCTTCATCGCGCTGCTTCCCATTCCCTATTATATTCTCGCCTTCGTGCTTCTGATTGTGTTCGGCTATCTCTGGCCGGTGCTGCCGATCAATGGCGGCTACGAGATGAACGCCAATCTGGACCTCTCCTTCGCCCTGGTCCTCGATATACTGAAGCACTCCATCCTGCCGGCCTTTTCTCTCATCCTTGTGGGAACCGGCAGTTGGCTGATCGGGATGCGCGCCCTCGTATCCAACATCATCACCGAGGATTATGTCGTCTTCGCCGAACTCGGCGGCGTTCCCAAACGGAAAATTCTCCGCTCCTACATCTCCCGCAATGCCATGGTGCCGCAATTTACCGGGCTTGCCATGTCGCTCGGCGCGATCTTCAACGGCACGGTCATTACCGAAATCGTCTTCGGCTATCCGGGCATCGGCAACCTGCTGATCGAAGCGGTGCATGCCGGCGATTACAGCCTGGTGCTCGGCCTCAGCGCATTGTCGATCGTCGGCGTTGCCGCTGCCGTGTTCATCATCGACATTCTGAGCCCGCTGATCGATCCGCGTATCAAGGTGGAATAGAACATGTTTACGATCGTCCGCGACCTCGCACGCCAGAATATGGAATTCCTCTGCGGCCTGCTGCTCTTTGCCGTCATCGTCGGATTGATAGTCGTGTCCTATTTCTCGCCTTACGGCGCGACGGACATCTATCTTCTACCGCCCGATATGCCGCCCGACGGCGAATATTGGCTCGGCACGACATCGCGTGGCCAGGACGTTTTCTGGCAATTGACGACCGCCCTTCGCAACACCCTGTTTTTCGGCATCGGCGTCGCCTTCATTTCACGCATCATCTCGCTGGTCGTCGGCCTCGTCGCCGGTTATGCCGGCGGTGCGGTCGACCGGGTGCTGATGGCCATCAACGACAGCGTCATGGTCATCCCGCAATTTCCGCTGCTGATCCTTTTCTATTTCGTACTGAAGGACAGCATGACCTGGACGGCGCTGATCGTCATCATGGCCTCGCTCGGCTGGTCCTATGACGCACGCCTCATCCGGTCGGTAGCGATCAGCCTGAAGACGAGATCCTTCACCACCCAGAGCGTCTATTCCGGCATGAGCATGCGCAAGATCCTCGTCGAGGAGCACCTGCCTTACGTTCTGCCGATCGTCTTTGCCACCACGATGAACAACATGATCTGGTCGATCGGCATGGAGATCACCCTGTCGGTGCTCGGCTTCACCGATATCGAGACGCCGACCATGGGCATGATGATCTATTGGGCCAATGCGCATTCGGCGCTGATATCAGGCATATGGTGGTGGGTGGCCGCCCCTGTCGCCGTCATCGTCGTCCTCTTCCTGGCGCTCTTCCTGCTGTCCATGTCGATGAACGAATACAATGATCCGCGCAGCCGGCTGAACCGGATGGGAAGTTAGTATGGATCCTTTGGTCGAAATTGAGAATCTGAAAGCCTATTACCGTGCCTTCCTCTACGGCGTCGATCGCGAGGTGCGCGCCGTCGACGATATCAGCCTGACGATCGGCCGCGGCGAGGTCTATGGCGTTGCCGGTGAATCGAGCAGCGGCAAGACGACCTTGATCAAGACCATTGCCGGCGCAATCCGGCCGCCGCTGAGGGTCGTGTCCGGGAAAGTGACATTCCATTTCGACGGCGGCACCCAGGATATCTACGCGATGAAGCCGGAAGAGCGCCTGGCGCTGCGCTGGCGGCATCTGTCCTATATCATGCAGGGCTCGATGAATGTGCTCAATCCGGTGCGCCGGATCCGTCACTCCTTCACCGATTTCGCCTTTCGCCACATGAAGGTCGGCAAGAGCGAGTTTTTCGAAAGGGTCGCCACCCATCTGCAGCGGCTGAAGCTGGATCCGCATCTGCTCGACGCCTACCCCCACGAGCTCTCGGGCGGCATGCGCCAGCGCATGACCATTGCACTGGCGACAATCCTGACGCCGGAATTCATCATCGCCGACGAACCGACGACCGCGCTCGACGTGATCGTTCAGCGCGACGTTCTGTCGATGATCCGCGAAATCCAGCGCGAGATGGGCTCGTCCTTCCTGTTCGTTACCCATGATATGGGGGTTCACGCGACGGTCTCCGACCGCATCGGCATTGTCTATGCCGGGCGTCTTGTCGAGGAAGCGCCGACCGCCAAACTCTTCAACATGCCGCTCCACCCCTATACGCAGCACCTCGTCGGCAGCCTGCCGCGCATCGGCGATGCGACGGCCCGCCCTTCGCTGGAGGGTCGTCCGCCGAACCTCGCCATGCCGCCGGAAGGCTGCCGGTTTCACCCGCGCTGTCCGAAGCGCATGGAGATTTGCTCGCAGAAGGTTCCGCCGCTCGTCACCGTCGAGCCGCAGCGGCGCGTGGCGTGTTTTGCCGTTACGGGAGATCAGGTTTGAGTGCTCTTCTTAGTCTCTCGCATGTGACGAAAGTCTACCGCCAGGGCGGCATGCTCGGCCGGCGCCTGATCACGGCGGTCAAGGATGTCAGCTTCGAACTGGGAGAGGAGCCGGAGATCCTCTCGATCGTTGGCGAATCCGGCTCGGGAAAATCGACGATCGCGGCGATGATCCTCGGCCAGACCGAACCAACGGAAGGCGAGCTTCAATTCAGCGGCAGGACCGTCGCCATCCATAGCAGAGCCGAGCGCAGGGCGTTCATGAAAGAGGTCCAGCCGGTTCTGCAGAACCCCTTCGAAGCCTTCAATCCGCTGAAACGTGTCGACCGTTATCTCTTCGAGACCGCCCGCAATTTTTCGTTCTCGGGAAAACGGCCGGACCGAGAGCAGGCGGAGCGGATGGCGGATGCCGCGCTCGTCCATGTCGGCCTGACCCTTGAAGAGGTGAAAGGCCGGTTTCCCCACGAATTGTCGGGCGGCCAGCTTCAGCGCGTCGCCATCGCCCGCGCGCTGATCCCGCAACCCCGCCTGCTTGTGGCAGATGAACCGGTCTCCATGGTCGACGCATCGCTGCGCATGGCCATCGTCAATCTCTTCGGCCGCTTGAAAAACGAGCTCGGCCTTTCAATCGTCTACATCACCCACGACCTCGCCACCGCCTATTATATCAGCGACAACATCATCATCATGCGCAAAGGCGAAATCGTCGAGCGAGGACAGGCCCGCACTGTCCTGGACAACCCGCAGCATCCGTATTCGCGGGCACTCAAGGACGCGGTTCTGGCCGCCGACTTCAGCCCGGTGACGTAGGTGCTGCGGGGGATGGCGCAGCCAGGACGAATAGGCAGCTTTCCTTTATGAGGGTTGGCAGGTTTAGCGTTGCCTTAAAGAAACTGTGCAAGGATGAGGGCCTGTCATCCACGCCGGCAACCTGATGAAGTTTCGAAGAAATCTCGCTCGCTCCGTAATAAGCCATACCAGCGCATTCGCGCCCGCAATATTTGCGGCAATTATTGCAGCAATCGTCGTCTGGGTCGCAACCAACTGGCGGCTGGAGCGATCGCTGGCCGATGAACGCTCCATCGTTGCCGGCGAGCTTGCCACCATATCCTCCCGGCTTCAGACGAACCTCAACAGCAATGTGAAGCTGTTGCAGGGGCTGGCGGCCGGCATCGCAGTCAATCCAGAGATGGGCCAAAGCGGCTTTTCCAAACTTGCCGCGCAGATCCTGCAGCCCGATTCACAATTGCGAAGCTTCGCCGCTGCGCCCGACATGGTGGTCAGGTGGGTTTATCCGGAGAAAGGAAACGAAAAGGCCATCGGGCTCGACTACCGAACCAATGAAAAGCAACGGGCTGCCGCGATGCTGGCGCGCAACACGCATAATATCGTTCTGACCGGCCCGGTGGAGCTTGTCCAAGGTGGAACCGCTTTTGTGGTCAGGTGCCCGATCTACATCAATGACGGAACAAGCCAGATCTTTTGGGGGCTGCTTTCCGGAATAGTAGACATACCAAAGCTTTACCAGGAAAGTGGCCTTGGTTCGACCGAACTTGAGATCGCCATCAGCACGGTACCGGAGCCGAATTCGCCCAAACAGGTTTTTTTCGGCAGCCTGGCAACCTTTTCCAGGAAACCGGTCCAGACATCCGTTGATATGGTTTATGGCCGATGGACCCTCGCCGCACTGCCAAAGCAGGGATGGGGCCAAAATAGCGGGATCGGCACTTTTGAGTTCTACGCGAGCCTATTGGCATTTTGCGTCGTTGCGCCGATTGTCTGGATCGGTTTTCTGACCAAATCACGCCAAAGAACGATCGAAAAGCTTCGCCTTCACAAGAAAAAGCTCGTTCGAGCACGACAGAGGCTGGAGTACCTGTCATTGCATGACGCATTGACGGGGCTTCCCAATCGACGATTTGTCGACCAGATGATCTCGCAACCGCCGAGACCTCGTCCACAAGATTGTCTGATACTCATTCATATTGACCTCGATCGATTTAAAGAAATCAACGACACGAAAGGGCACGCCGGCGGTGACGCGGTCTTGCAAGCAACGGCTTCGCGCCTTGCCGATTTGGCTGGTCCAAACGACGAAGCGGCTCGGATCGGTGGAGATGAGTTCATCTTCGCCAGCTGGAGTGCCGATCCGGAGCCGAAGGCAAACGCATTGGCCCGGCAAATTGTCGATGCCCTCGAGCAACCCCTCTTCATTGACGGTGCGGCCTGTATTGTCGGTGCAAGCGTCGGCGTCGCCTGGGAGACTGAAGGTGCTCTCGGGCGGGACCTCGGCCAATTGCTTCTCGATGCCGATTTGGCTCTCTACGAGGCGAAGAAGGCCGGCCGCGGCCGCGCTGCGGTCTTTACAGAAGAGCTTCGCAGCGCCGCGATCCATTCGAAAGAATTGGCGGATGAATTCACGCATGCGCTCGATCGTGATGAACTCGTTGCATTCTTCCAACCGCAGTTCAATGCAAACACATTGGATATTGCCGGCGTCGAGACACTGGCCCGTTGGGATCACCCGAAAAAGGGTCTGCTCGCCCCGAACAGATTTCTTGACGTCGCGGAAAAGCTGGGGCGCACCGGCGACATGGATAGGCTGATCCTGCAAAAGGCCCTGTTCGAGCTGACAAGATGGGACAGCCTGGGAATGCAAATTCCACGTGTCTCGGTCAACATTTCAGCGCGTCGACTGGCGCAGGCAAATCTGCTTGCCGAGCTGTCCGAGCTTCCCATCGCGAAGGGTCGTCTGTGTTTCGAGCTGCTCGAGACAATCTCCTTCAATGATCTTCAACCTGTTCTCAAGGAGATCATTCCAGCCGTCAAAAAGCTTGGCATCGAAATCGAGATCGATGACTTCGGCACCGAACATGCCAGTATCGTCAGTTTGCTTCGATTTGAGCCGCGACGCCTGAAGATCGATCGCGAAATTATCAAGCCGATTATCGCATCTCCATCTCAGCGCCGTCTGGTCTCCTCCATCATCGAAATCGGCCGATCGCAGAACATCGACATCGTTGCAGAGGGCGTGGAGACCATGGAGCATGCGAAGATCCTGAAAGATCTCGGTTGCCATATATTGCAAGGCTACGCTCTGGCACGACCAATGACCTCGGAGCAGTTGATTGAATTTTGCCGCATAAAGGACAAAGGAATGACCGAGGCAGGCTGATAGCCAAACCCCGCATTCCCTGTATGACTATCTTCCGTCGATCCTAGACTCATCGCCGCTGACGCCCGACGAAGTTCGCAACATGCATGCCGAGACCGAACTGCTGTTCATCACCGTTCAGCGGCCAATCGTTGCGACAACGTTGCGCTATTATGCCGACCCTGAATTTGCCAGATTGTTTGCCAAGCAGGAGATAAGCCAGGAGAGATGAGCCAAGCGGTTCACATCACCCCGATGAATCGATCGGGCCTGACCGATTCACAAATGTCGTTGGACACCCTCACCTGGTGTTTGCGATCCTGCCGGCATGACAGTTCAGCCCTATCAGGTCTATATCGAACGCAGAGAGCTTGCCAAAAACATGGCTCGCTTTTATGCGCTGTCGATCGAGGCGAACCTCTTCGGCGAGACCTCGCTCGTGCGCAGCTGGGGACGAATCGGCAGCCGCGGACGGCAGAAGATCCATGTCTTCGACAGCGAGGCGAAAGCCGTCGATCTCCTGCTCGCCCTTTTGCGCAAGAAGCGCTCGCGAGGTTATCGGCCGCTGCAGTGATCCGCATCCGCGTCTCTCATGGTTGAGTGAAGGAAGAGACGGCTCACGCCGCCGCCTCCTCGTCGAACTCCGGCTGCAAGGAATGCAGGTAGTCGACGGCCCGCTGCGCATGCGCTGCCGCGGAAAAGATGGCGCGCTTGTCGTTGCCAAGAACCTTAAGCCAGCCATCGAGATAGCTT
>NZ_JBFTZZ010000047.1:0-36191 GCF_056406515.1 Rhizobium sp. P1_B8
GTGATGAAGCCGAGGCGGCCGCCGGTTTCCTCGACCCTGACGTAACGCGCCGGGCCGCCAGTCTGGTAATCGATGTCGACAAGGGTGAACTGGTCTTCGAGATCGGCGCGCAGTTTCGAAAGCGGCAGATACTGGTCGGTGCGGTCTTCTTCRATCTCRCCCATCGGCATGGTYTCGATGACGGTCAAATCCATRCCGCGGCCGTGGGCGAAGCGCAGAAGCTCCGGCATCTCGGCATCGTTGAAATCCTTCAGCGCCACGGCGTTGAGCTTGACCTTCAGCCCGGCTTTCTGAGCGGCATCGATGCCTTCCATGACCTTTGCGAAATCGCCCCAGCGGGTGATCTTGCGGAACTTGTCGGGATCGAGCGTGTCGAGTGAAACATTGATGCGGCGTACGCCGCAATCATAAAGCTCCTCGGCATGGCGGGAAAGCTGCGAGCCATTGGTCGTCAGCGTCAGCTCATCGAGGCCGGAACCGATTTTCTGGCCGAGTTGGCGCACCAGATACATGATGTTCTTGCGCACCAAAGGTTCGCCGCCAGTCAGCCTGATCTTGCTGACACCCTTGGCAATGAAGGCGGAACAGAGCCGGTCGAGCTCTTCCAGCGTCAAGAGATCCTTCTTCGGCAGGAAGGTCATGTTCTCCGCCATGCAATAGGTGCAGCGGAAATCGCAGCGGTCGGTGACGGAGACACGGAGATAGGTGACCGCCCGCCCGAAGGGGTCGATCATCGGTGTCGTGGCACTAAGCGCGACGTAGCCTGCGTTATCTGCCCACCCAAGGACCCGACTCTCTGCCGTACTCGTCATGCATAAACCATGAGCCGGGTCGCGGCCACGTCAGCCAGAACAGACAGCGCCAGCGACGACGCGTCCCGCGTCGGACCGAAAACACCAATCGGCGCCTTGATACGCGAGAGATCGATCTCGGAGAAACCGGATTTTATCAATTGATCTTCCCGACGTTTGTGCGTCCGAGTGCTGCCTAACGCACCAATATAGAAGGCCCCGGATCTCAGCGCCACGTGAAGCGTCGCCGCTTCCTGGTCCAGGTCGTGATGAAGCAGAATAACCGCGGTAAAGGGATCGATTATTTGACTGCCTGATAAGGCGACCTCCCTCGGATGCCACACCACCACGTCGTAACCCGCTACCTCTGCCACACGCGCCACGGTCTGTGCCTCGACGGTCTGCCCTGAAAGGACCACGCGCGTCGTCGGACGATATACCGTCACGAAGCTGCCATTTTGCCAGCCGGCCCGCGTGACCGGCTCGGCAGGCTCGAGCGATTGGGTCACAAAGGAATACCGCAATGCAGCTGGACGACGTTGCTTTAGAGTATCAAGCACATGCTCGATAGCAGTGATCTTCCTGAGGAGGTGGATTGCAACCGTGATTCCGCCGCCGCAAGGCAGCACAATATCGATGAAGGGCGACCCCTCACCAAACATCACGGTGCGATCGCATCTCTCTTCCAGCGCCAGCAACGCCTCTGCCGCCACGGCGGCTTCCACGCATCCGCCGGAAACATAGCCGCAGTAGCGACCGTCAGCACTAACCACGACGTGCGAGCCAAGCGAGCGCGCCGCGCCGCCGCGAATTTCTACCAGCGTTGCGATGGCGACACTGCCTTGAGCGAAGGCTTCCACCGCGAACCTTAAGACTTCGACGGGATCGTCGGTCGCATGCGCTCTTGCCGGTGTTGGCAAGGCAAGCAAGGATGAGAAGTTATTCAAAGGCCAATTCCCTGGTAACTGGCGGCGGATCCATCATTCCAGCCACCACAATTCTGATTATCAAGCAGCGCTCGGTAGCCCGCCAAGCAGCTTGTCGAGTGTGATTGGATAGTGCCGAACCCGAACGCCGGTGGCATTGAAGATGGCGTTGGCGATCGCGGCCGAAACGCCACACAAGCCAAGCTCGCCGACGCCTTTTGCTTTCATTGGTGACGACATCGGGTCTGTCTCATCCATGAAGATAACCTCTTGGTGCGGAATGTCTGCGTGGACAGCAACCTCATAGCCAGCCAGGTCATGGTTGACGAAGAAGCCACGGCGGGTGTCGACGGCCAATTCCTCAGAAAGCGCCCCGCCCGCTCCCATTGTCATCGCCCCAATGACCTGACTGCGGGCAGTGACCGGGTTGAGAATACGTCCGGCCGCACAGACTGCCAGCATACGGCGGATACGACTTTCGCCGGTCGCAACATCGACGCCGACTTCGACGAAATGTGCTCCGAACGTCGACTGCTGCTGCGTTTCAGTAACATCACCCCACTCGATTGTATCCTCTCCGACCAAGCGCTCAGAACCGGCGGCATCGGCTAAGGATACAGATCGATTCCCCGAGCGAACCTGGCCGTTTTCAAAGACCGTGTCCTCCGAGTTGAAGCCGAGCTTCTGGGAAATGGCATCGCGGAGTTTGACGCAGGCTGCGTAGACGCCCGATGTCGAACAGTTGGCACCAAATTGTCCGCCGGAGCCGGCGGATACGGGAAACCGGGAGTCGCCCAACTGGACCTCCACTCTGTCGATAGTCAGACCCATCATCTCGGCGGCTGTCTGCGCAATGATTGTATAGCTTCCCGTTCCGATGTCGGTCATGTCCGTCTCGACAGTCACAATGCCGTCTGCGTTAAGACGAACGCGCGCCCCTGAGGGCAGGTGGATGTTGTTTCGGAAAGCCGTTGCCACGCCCATGCCGATCAGCCAGTTGCCTTCTCGCCGGGAGCCGGGGCGGCCCCTTGCACTCCAACCAAAGCGCTCTGCACCAAGTTTCAGACAGCCGTTGAGATTGCGGTGAGAAAACTGGCGCTCGACCTTCTCAGGATCAACCTGCGTATCGTTGAGTATCCGAAATTCTACTGGATCGATGTTCAGCTTCTCTGCCATCTCGTCCATTGCGATTTCGAGCGCCATCAGGCCAGGGGCCTCCCCTGGCGCGCGCATGGCATTACCCTCTGGAAGATCGAGCGTCGCAAGACGCATTGCCGTCATTCGGTTTTTTCCCGCGTAAAGCAATCGCGTCTGCATGACGGCGGCCTCGGGCTGGCCGCCCTTCTGGTCACCCGACCAGCTCTCATGTGCAATCGCCGTGATCTTGCCGTCGTGTTCGGCGCCGATGCGCAACCTCTGGACGGTGGCTGGTCGATGGGTCGTGTTGTTCATCATCAAATGGCGCGGGAGCGCGACTTTAACAGGCCGCTTCACGGCTTTTGCGGCAAATGCGGCCAGGACCGCATCGGCGCGCAAAAACAGCTTGCCGCCAAAGCCGCCGCCGATGAACGGCGACATCACGTGAATTCTTTCCTTGTCCACGTCCAAGGTCGTCGCAAGATCAGAGCGCCACCAATCGATCATTTGGCTCGACGTCCAGAGAGTTAGATCATCCCCGTCCCAGACCGCGATCGATGCGTGCGGTTCCATCATGGCGTGGGATTGGTCTGGGGTGGAGTAGGATTCCTCCAAGGTCACCGCAGCCGCCTTAAAAGCAGCGTCGAAATCTCCGGCCTTTGAGTCCGGGTCGCCCGATTCCGGCTTAACAGCCGTCTCCATCGCCTGGTGGAGGTCGAAGATACCCTTCTCTTCCGCGTAGTCGACTTTAATGAGGGCAGTGGCAGCGCGGGCCTGCTCAAAGCTTTCAGCGACAACAACGGCGATTGCCTGGTGATAGTGCTGGACCCGATCGCCACCAAACAGATTGGCCGTGTTGAACTTGCCCCTCTTGCGCTCGCCGACATCAAGCGTGGTCACTACATCCAGCACGCCGGGCGCATCCTTGGCGGCTGTGACGTCCATGGACTTGATGCGGCCCTTGGCAATAGCAGCGCCCAAGGGGTACCCATAGGCGTAGGGCGAATTCGCATCATGCCATTCGTAGGCGTAGATTGCCCGCCCGGTCGTCTTCAACTGGCCGTCGATGCGCAGGATCGGCTGACCAACGACCGTCATGCGGTCGATCGGATTGTTGAGTGCTGGTGAATCGAACTGCATAAGCTTAACCCCTTGCTTCGGCGATAACTGCGCCGAGCGTGCGCTCGACCAGATCGATCTTGAACCGGTTTGCATCCGTCGGGCGGGCATCGACGAGCAATGCACCCGCGGCCTCCCGGGCGCTGTTTTGCAGTGCGGCATCAGCAGCCGCGACGCGCCAAGGTTTATGGGCAATGCCGCCTATGGCGACACAACCCGTCCCGTCGGGCTGCAAGACCGCCCCTACCGAAATAATGGCGAATGCATAGGAGGCGCGGTCACGGACCTTGCGATAAATGTGTTTTCCACCGATCGGCGGAGGAAGTACGACAGCTGTAATGAATTCGCCGCTCTCTAAGCCGGTTTCGATTTGAGGCGTATTGCCGGGCAGGCGATGGAGGTCTGCAATCGGAATCGAGCGGCGGCTACCGTCGGCTTTGACGGTCTCCGCCACCGCATCAAGCGTTCGCATGGCAACGGCCATATCGCTTGGATGAGTTGCGATGCAGCTGTCACTCACACCAACAACGGCATGCTGACGCGAAAATCCGCCAATAGCAGAGCAACCGCTTCCGGGCTGTCGTTTGTTGCACGGCTGATTGGTATCATAGAAATAGGGACAGCGGGTCCGCTGCAACAGGTTGCCGGCCGTTGTAGCCTTGTTGCGCAACTGGCCGGAGGCTCCAGCGACAAGTGCCCTGGACAAGAGCCCGTAGTCACGGCGCACAATCGCATGCGCGGCGAGATCCGTATTTCGCACGAGAGCGCCGATTCGAAGTCCACCCTCTGGTGTCGCATCGATCGTATCCAGGCCCAGACCGTTGACGTCGATCAGATGGGTCGGCGTCTCTATCTCCAGCTTCATCAAATCAAGCAAGTTCGTGCCGCCGGCAATGAATTTCGCACCTGAATTTGAAGCGGCGGCCTTGGCTGCGGCTTCTACAGAGGAGGCGCGTTCGTATGTAAAGGGTCTCATGTTTTTGTCCCCGCGGCTTCAACGATGGCATCGATGATGTTGGAATATGCGCCGCAGCGACAGATATTGCCGCTCATCCGCTCGCGAATTTCGGCCGGAGTGACCGCAGTTTGGGTCATGAGGTCGCCGGTGACGTGGCTTGGTATATTCGCTCTGATTTCCTCAAGCACCGCCACGGAGGAACAGATTTGTCCGGGCGTACAGTACCCGCACTGAAACCCGTCATGCTTGACAAATGCTGCCTGCATGGGATGAAGCGCACCCGGCTTTCCAAGGCCCTCAATGGTCGTCACTTGGTCGCCCTCGTGCATGACGGCGAGGGAAAGACAGGAATTGACGCGACGACCATCAACCATCACTGTGCAGGCGCCGCATTGGCCGTGATCGCAGCCCTTCTTCGTACCGGTCAGGTGCAGATGCTCGCGCAATGCATCGAGCAGTGTCGTTCGATTGTCGACATCCAGGCTGCGGCTCTCGCCGTTTACAGTAAGCGTCACTTTCGACATGAATTGCATTGAATCCCTCGCCTCTTGCGCAGCCACTTGTCCTGTTGCCGCACCAGCGACGGCAGCCGAGGCGGCCGACGAGATTAGTAAGTTGCGGCGGGATATTTCAAGGTGGATGGGATTTTGCATCTCCGGCTCCATTTCGTATGTTCAACGGTATTCGGCACGGATCGACCGCTCGTGGACTCGAAGTTAATGCTGCCCATCGCAATGATTAGGTGCGTTTTGCTTCTTGCCGTTATCGATTTGATTCATGAATTGCGATCGCGGTCACGCTTGGTGCCGGCATAAAACCTCTGAGCGTTCGTTCTATTTGCCGGTTCCTCTTGCACGATAACGCCGGTGTTTAAGCATCCCAAAGCGCGATCAGCGATTCGAATGCCTGGGATATAAGCCTGTCCTATTGCCCGCGAGCCGGAGTTGAACATGGGAAATGACATGGGACCAAACCTATGCAACGATTGCGCTTCAAAGTATGGTGCCGAGGGAGACGGTGTTCATGCAGCGGGAGGATGTCTGATGAATGTCTTGACCAACGCCTCACGGCTCAAACCGTTGGCACTTCGTGCGATAACGACCCCAATTTGAGTCATGGCAGCCCCCATTTCGACATTGGTGCCGGCACGCGGATAATGGGATGTCTTGCTTAGGGGACCCCTGCCCGCTTTAGCGTACATCGACATTGGACGTGAGATGTCGGCTATCATGCTTTCATCATGTTCGCGAACGTGCCCGTTTTCGCAATCTTGCATCCGATCGAAGACAGCAATGCGAAACGCAAAGTCCAGCATAGTTGAAGTGACCCGTCCGTGCTCGGCCATGGCCGTTTCTTATTCAGTGAGGATGGCAATTGCATCTGGGAAATCTTGAGCTAGACCCGAGAAAACTGATATATTTCGTTACCATCATCGAGCACGGCAGCTTGAAGAAGGCAGCAAAGTTTCTCGATATCTCTCAACCAGCCTTGTCCGCCTCTATGAGCCGGCTGGAGGCAGATGTCGGACAAAGGCTATTGGAACGCGGACCATCAGGTGTCGCGCCAACGCGCTTCGGTGACCTGATTTACGCTCACGCCCGACTGATCAGGGACGAACTCAAGTTGCTTGAGCGTCACATGGTAGATCGTCGCAGTCGACAGGACAACGCGATTCGCTTTGGTGCGCTTCCAAGCCTGTCAGTCACCGTCATACCCAAGGCAGTCGGACGTTGGCGCGCCAAATATCCGAACGAGAGCCTGCAGATCATCCAGAGGGTGCAGATTGAACTGTTGCATGCGCTGCTTGGACGAGAGCTTGATTTCATGGTGGGCGTTACGGACAGCTATGATGTGTTAAGCGGACTGAAGCAACGCGTGCTCTTCCGGGAATGTTTGCACGTCATTGCCCGTACAGGGCACCCTTTGTTTCCGAAGCCTGAGCTCAGTTGGGCAGACTTGGTCGCCTTCCCATGGGTATCGCCACCGGCTGGACGATACAACACGCTGCTTGAAGACGTTCTGAAGAATGAGGGCCTTTCATACCCTGTCTCAAATACGGTATCGTCTTCCATCTCGATGCTGAAATCCCTTGTAGCAAGCAGCGACAGCCTCGCCCTGCTCCCCCGCCACGCCGCTTTGGCTGAAATTCGCGAAGGTTCGCTGGACTGTCTGCCAATTTCATCACCACATCTGAAACGAAGTATCGCCTTGTTTATGCGCGAGGGCTACGAGATGCAGCCCGCCCACCGCGACCTTCTCGAAGACGTGCGGTCTGTCGGTACGGAAATATCGCGCCAGTGCGAAAATGTTCAGTTGATGTGAAGTCGTTAGCTTCGTCACGCCAGGTTAAGGCGGCTTCAAGATGATGACCTGATCCTTTTACCCGCCGCCATCCAAAATCCTCGCTAGTTGGGTCAAAGCCTGCAAATTGTCGCGGCGCAATTTTAGCTTCGCCGATCACCGCGCATAACTTTGTCGAGACCAGTTCCCTGTTTCGAAATGGGCTTCCGCGTAGGGTAGAATCTCCGCTTATACCACCCACCGACAAAGCTTGATTCCATCTCGCTTCTTAAAAGCGTGTCTGATCCAATGCGAGTGGCTGCTCGTCAGCCCGGGATGGCTGTCCAGGGTAGGATCGGCACATTCAATACCGCGAAGGCTGGTGGCATATCAAACCAAGATCCCGACGCGACACTACCGGAACAATAGCATTCGAAAGACGGAACGACGACCGATGTCTGATATCTCCTTGACCCCTTCCAGTAACCAGCGCCTTGTAGGGCGGCGAATTGTCATTACGGGCGCCGCCTCGGGAATTGGGCGCGTCACGGCGAGCCTCTTCATGGAGGAAGGCGCAAAGGTGATCCTTTTGGATCGAAACGCTGGTGCATTGGAAACCACCTTTGGTGGCCGAGACGGCGTCATTGCCGAAGTTGACATTACCAAAGAAGACCAAGTCACAGCTGCGATCAATCAGGCCGCCGAGAAAATCGGCGGAATTGACGGGGTGATCAACGCGGCTGGTATCATGATGACCGGTCCGACGGCTGAGATCACTCCGAAAATCTGGCGTCAGGTGCTCGATGTAAATCTGTCGGGAAGTTTCTTTGTCATCCAAGCGTGCCTGCCATGGCTGAGACGCAATGAGATATCGACGGTTGTCAACATAGCATCTGGTGCAGGTTTGCTCCCCAATGCACCTGGGTTGGCCGCATATGCAGCCTCGAAAGGTGGTGTGATTGCGCTAACCAAAGCCCTGGCTGCGGATCTGGCGCCGGCTATCCGCGTCAATTGCGTTTGTCCCGGCATGGTCGATACGCCGATGGCTGATGGCTTCCGTACGAATGTCGGTAACTATGCCTTGAAGCGAATCGCCGATCCCGCTGAAATCGCTAGAGCAATGCTGTTTCTGACATCGCCTGATTCATCCTATGTCACCGGAGCTACGTTGGCAGTTGATGGCGGCCGAACATTCCACTGATGGAAAATAATGAGGCTTCGACATGACGCTTAAACGTGGCTTCACACTTCCTGGTTGACGCCTCACACTCATTTGAACCATTTCATCGTGCACGATCGCTTGGTTGCTCCTATGGTGTCTGCTGTCACGCGCGGTGCCGATCACAAATAACCGATCTGGTTTCTTCAGCTGAGGACACCCCTCGGGATTGATCGGCAATGTCACGAGGTCCACGCTTCGCCGTGTCTCGGTGTTTTCGGTGACCAAATCAGAAATGGAGACTTGGTATGGATTCCAAAAAAACCGCACTCGTTCTGATCGAGTATCAAAACGATTTCGTGAAAGAGGGCGGTGCGCAGCATGCTGCCGTTAAAGGCGTAATGGAAAAGTCCGCAATGTTGCCAAACAGCCTGCATCTGGTCGAGCAGGCGCGCTCGCGCGGTGTTTCCATCATGTTGGCGCCGATTTCGTTTGCCGAGGGTTATCCGGAAGTTCCTGCGGAGCCTTACGGCATCCTTGCCGGCGTTGTCAGTTCCCAAGCATTTCGAAAAGGAACTTGGGGTGCTGAGATCATCGAAGAATTGCAGCCCCAGGAAAGCGATATTGTGATTGAAGGCAAACGGGGACTGGATTGCTTTGCCAGTACCAATCTGGATTTCATCCTCCGGGCGCGGGGTGTCGAGAACGTTGCGCTCGCCGGGTTTCTTACAAATTGCTGTGTCGAATCGACTATGCGCTCCGCTTACGAACGCGGTTTTAATGTGATCACGCTCACGGATTGCACAGCGACTTTGAGCGAGGAAGAGCAGAGGCTTGCCACAACCAAAACCTTTCCCATGTTCTCCCGGCCAATGACGCATCAGGAATTTCTTGCCGGACTGGATAGCTAAACGATGCGCGTGACTACCTCCTGCGGTGCCTTTCGTCGAAGAGCCGTTGCCATCGGTCCGGTACGTTCATGCATCTCAGCACCGGTCTGGCAGGATCTATATGCCATCCGGGGAAAATCTCAGACCCTTGGTCTTGCGGTGATGGTCGGCGGACCCTCACACTACCTTCTGGGCCCCAAAAAAACCTCTGGTCGTCAGCGCAGTAGCAATTGGTCGGGTGAGGTTGCAGGCAGCGTCCAGTGCCTTCGTCAACATCACGTCCCAGATTGCGTAATGACATCCAAGCCAGAAAGCTCGCCAGACTTGCGGCACGCAGCGGAAGGAACCGCTTGCCAGCTTCGTGGCACAATCGCTTCACCAAGAGTGCGGCTGAGTGACTGACGCAATCAACCGGCAGCAAGGCGACATCTGCCTGCCCAACCACAGGGGTAATCAGGCTTAGACCATAGACAGGGCGCCAACTCGGCATCGCAAATCAAGACAGCCACTCATGAGCAGGTCTCATAACAACGAGCAAAATGGATGGCCTAATCTGCCGCGTTTGCTTCCCCTATAGTTTAACCAACTACGGTCAACAGGGCGCAGCAACGAGTGAGACCTTTTGTGGAGCGATGCGCATGAGTTGGTTGGGCGTCAAAGGCGCCGGCCAGAGCGATCCTCGCCAGCATTTCGTTTGAGCTTCGTTCCTTGTCGATGATTCTGACTTACATCTGGAGAGCCGACACATGCTCGTCAGCCCCTACAATCTGAAAACCAAGGCGTGTCTGAGCCGGCGGATGTTTCCGCAGATTCATGAGAGAGGATAGTGAATATGTCGCGTATAACATTGGGGGCACTTCTCATCGCCGTCGGACTGGGCGGACCTGCAGCGGCAGAACAACGTATCGTGATCTCGTCGAATTGGGGGCAGGTCACTGCCGAGTTGGCGACCAATAGTGCGGCGAAAGCTCTGGTACAAATGTTGCCATTGACGATCGAGATGGACGACCACCTGCGGCAAGAAAAGACGGGCAATTTGCCTTCGCCGCTGCCTGCAGCCTCGCGTCAGCGCGATTTTTCAGCGGGCACTCTTGGCCTATGGAGTTCTGGCGATTTCGTGATCTACTATCGGGATGGACAAGTCCCGCAGCCCGGGATCGTCATCCTGGGAAAGGTGACAGGCGATGTGTCCATATTTGATCGGCCCGGGTCTGTTACAGTGAAGATCGAGTTGGCCAAATAGCGGGTTGTGCGGAGCATACTTCGGCGCAAAATCGAAAAGCAGCCTGACCGCGCCCGGAGGCCGTCGCAGAGGTCTGTTCTCCCATTCCAGCCTTCAGCCTAGCGATGGGACTGGAATCGCCCCTCTGAGCCCCGACACCAGCTGGAAGCCTGGTGCTGCCGCCAATTCAGCCACCAAGCGGTCCGTGAAAATCGCGACGCGACGGCTCTTGCCAAGGGTGCCGGGTGCACGCACGAGGAAGAGTTGCTTGGTGGCGATGGGATATGCCGGAAGGACTTCTTCGATGACTCCTGCCTCGAGTTGAGTGTGTACGAAGAACCGAGGAAGGGCGGCTATGCCGAGTTGGTTTTGTACGGCGTGAAGCATCAGATCGGGCATTTGCGCGGCAAACGCTATGGTAATCGGCGCTTGGCCCCCATTGGCGAGCGGCAGGAACTTTTCATCCGGGTCGTCTTTGTATTGAACATAGTCCAGCTTAGCGAGGTCGTCCAAATTCTTCGGGCGGCCTGTCCGATCCAAATAGGCAGGCGACGCGATAAGCACTTGCTCAATCTCTGCAAGCTTTCGTATGGAGCCTTCGGCTGGGCCAATACGACAAGCTCGGATCTCCAGATCATAGGGGTTCTTGGCAAAATCCTGAATTTGATCGCTCGCCTTCAGGTCAATCCTGAGCTTCGGGTAAATGCGCCGCAAATCTGCGAGAACCGGCACAAGAACAGTTTGAGCGATCAACGAAGGACATGCCACGCTCAGGCGGCCCTCCTCCGAAGACTGCAAGGCGAACATGGCCTCATTCATTTGAGCTAATTGAGCAAGTACCTGCTCCGCATGTGTTGCGGCAATCTGGCCTGCCTCGGTCAATCTTACGCCGTTGCGTCCTCGCACCACGAGTTCGACGCCATAGAGCTGTTCCAACGCGGCAATCTGCTGGCTGACAGCGGGCTGTGTAATGTTCAAACGTCGTGCCGCGGCAGAAAGCGATCCGTCTTGCGCGGCGGCCATAAGAGATCGAAGGCCAGAAATATTATCCATAAGTATACCTTATGCCTTCCATAAACGCTTCGGGAATGTCCATCCAGTTCTCATAGCGCTAGTTATAGCCAAATTCATCGACGTACAAGGGATTGCGATCAATGACAGTCAACCGAAGAAAATTCCTCAGCGTGGCGGCGTTGGTTCCTGCTGCGCTGACGGCGCCCTCCGTATTGCGATTAAGTGGTACTGCATCTGCCCAGGACGCGGCCGCCAAGCCAATCCAAAGCCCGATGGTCATGCGGCGCAGGATCGGTGAGATCGAAGTTTTTGCCCTCATGGACGGATATGGAACTTTTCCCAATGGGATGTTTCCGTCCTTCGAGGTGAAAGCGGGCGAAGCTGCAGCCAAGTTAGCGCACAAATCTTTTGATCCGGCCACGTTCAGCATCGGCATCAATGCCTATCTCATCAAGACGAAGGACCGGATCGTTGCCGTGGACGCCGGCGCTCCGGCGGCAATGGGGCCCACGGTGGGCGGTTGGGCGCGCGCTTTGTCCGCAATCGGCGTTGCCCCCGAGCAGGTCGATACAATGTTCGCGACGCATATTCACGTCGATCATGTCGGCGGCCTGACCGACCCTTCAACAGGCTACAAGGTTCTGCCGAATGCGCCGCTCGTCGTGTCGGAAGCCGAATGGAAATTCGTCCATGACGATGCGATCTACGCGCAGCAGAGCAAGGACTTCCAGGCCTATTGGGATGTCTCGCGCGCGATGGTGAAGCCCTATGACGGAGTGAAATTGTTGATCCAACCGGGCGCTGAGATCGCGCCTGGGCTGACCACCGTCGCCTTGCCGGGCCACACACCTGGGCATCTCGGCCTGCGTATCGACAGCGGCAAAGAGAGCTTGTTGATCTGGGGCGATATCATTCACGGTACAGCCTTCCAGTTTACTCGACCGGATTGGTCCTTCGCCCTTGATGCCGATCAGGCCAAAGCAGCGCAAACCCGGAAGGCCATCCTGGACATGGTTACCGCGGACGACATGATGGTGGCGGGGATGCATCTTGATTTCCCCGGCTTTGGCTTTGTCGAGCGCGACAATGGAGCCTATCGCTTCGTCGCAGCACCGTACGACTACCGCGCATAATGCGCTGTCAATTCAGCTCACACACCGAAGACCCTGAAATCTTCGGCTCTCTAGCAAAGAAGTTTGGAACTCGCCATGACAGTCTTTCAACAAACGTTCCCTCTAAACCGTGAAACCGCAATTCCCGCCGTGGGCTTTGGGACTTACCTGATTTCCCAGGAGGACGCCAAGGAAGCCGTGCGCGCTGCGATCTTAAACGGGTATCGTCACATTGATACGGCCGAAGTCTACGAAAACGAAGAATCGGTGGGCGCCGGCATCCGTGCCGGCATCGCCGAGGCAGGACTCGCCCGCGAAGACATTTTCGTGACCACCAAACTCTGGCAAGGCCACGCGGCCTGGGGTCAGAAACTGAAGAACGAAGAAGAGACCGTTGCCGCCTTCAACGGCAGTTTGGAACGACTTGGCCTCGACTACGTCGATCTCTATCTGATACATGCTCCGCATGGCGGCGCCGAGCGGTTGAACCAATGGCGCGGGCTCCTGGAGATCAAGCGCCTTGGCAAGGCCCGAAGCATTGGTGTTAGCAACTATAGCGAAAAGCACCTTGAGGAGATCAAGGCCGCCGGTCTTCCCCTGCCGGACGCCAACCAGATCGAGCTCCATCCCTGGTCGCAAAAACCGGAACTCCTCGCCTACATGAAAGAAAATGGCATCGCACCGATCGCCTATAGCAGTCTCGCGCCGCTATCGACCTGGCGGGCGCAGCCAGGCCAAGACAGCGCCAAGACCGAGGCGATGAAGATCAGCGATGGCGTCCTTGCCGCGATGGCTGCAAAGTACGGTGTCACCGAAGCTCAGCTGCTTTTGCGTTGGGGGGTGCAGAACGGTTATGCCGTTCTGCCAAAGAGTCTCAATCCCGAGCGTATGCGGCAAAACATCGATCTCGGCGGATTCGTTATCGATGCGGCAGACCTCGCTTCGCTGAAAGCGATGGATCGAGGCGATGGCATTGCATGGTCGATTGGAGATCCTACGCACACCGACTAGAAGAGCGCATGGCCCTGACGCGGTCGCTCGGTGTTCGTGGACATGCCTATCCCCCGCTCAGTGGTTGAGCGAACTGCGTCGCCGCTATCCCACTTGCGATCGGCGACGCAAATATCCCCGATTTCCAAAATTGACACATGGGGATCGCCGGCGTGGAAAGTGCCTGATCAGGGGGCGGACCATTGTCGGAAACGGCTCAGTGGCAAATGAAGCTCGCCGCAGACCGTTCGTCGCCGCCTTTGTAGATGGCCGTCTGTGGATAGGCACAAATCGGTTGGGAGCGCTGTCTTGTGTCCCCAAGAAGCACGCCCTTGCCAATCATCTGCGCTGGGGCGACGCCTCGGTCAGTCCACTCCTCCAGTGCCGATAGAGGGTCAATATCTTCCAGTGCAGACCCCCCACCGCAATGCGTCATGCCCGGTACCATGAACAGACGAGCAAAGTTTGAGGTCTGAGCGCCCATGTCTCGCTGAAGCCGACGATACCAATCACGAATGTCATTTGCAGAAAATACAGGATCTGACACGCCCTGGACGATCAACAACTTCCCTCCCAACTGCGCATAAGTCGTAAGGAAAGTGGCATCAGCGTCATTAATTGCAGCGGTCTGACTGATCCTCGCAACATCATGATCGAAGTCGAAAGCCAAAACGTCAAAATCCGGATTGTAGGGCGTCATGAAATAGTCGCGAAGGGCAGCAGCTCCCATTGTGAAGGCGATGGCATTGGGCTTTCCGGTCTGCGAGGTCCCCAATTTCCACATGCGCCAGCCTGGCGTGTTGATTGCTGCGTCCCAAGGCCAACTGGCATAGACATTCTCGCCCCGGCTGTTCTTGGCTCCGGCAAACACCGTCTGCAAGACGCCGACTTTCGCCTCCGTCAAACACTCCTTCGTCGATCCTGGCTGACATTGTAACGTAACAGGCCTGAAATCGCATTGCTCCCAACCATTGATGACACCGTCTTTCAAACCATCCCATCCGTCACATTGTTGGGTGATCGCCTGACTAACAAGGTCGAGCTCGCGCGGCGTAAAGGCATTGGCGACGATTTTCTCGCCCAACGCATTTACCGGCGCGACCCGCATGAATTGCTGACTGTCCCATGCTTCGCCGACGGCGGCGTATGACAGCCGGAACCCAGGATTGCCCGCGACGATGCCATCAAATTCTGTCGGATAGCGCTGCGCCGCCATCATTGCTTCGCGGCCGCCGTTTGAGCAGCCCATGAAATAGGATTTGCGCGGATGCGCGCCGTAAAAGAGGTTGATCAATTGCTTTGCAACGCTCGTGACCTGGCCTGTTGACCCGTAGGCATAGTCAAGGCGTGCCTGTTGGTCCTGTGCAAAACTGGTGTCAGTAGCCTGGTGGCCGCCGTCTTGACTGACCACGGCATAACCACGGACGAGCGCAGGCGCCGCAGTGGAGCCCTGAAAGGGAATACTGCCCAGTGCCGGGGCTAAGAAGCCGTCCGTTCCACCACCACCTTGAAACAGGAATTTGCTGTTCCACGCCTCCGGAAGACGCAGCTCAAACCCTATTCCGTATCCCTTGCCGCTCACTCCTGCGCGCGCGTTGATCACACCCCGAACTAAACATAGCGCGCCAACTTGGCTGTTTTTGTTCGTAGAGCCGGTTATTGCTGAAGTGCCATCCGGTGCAAGCACCTGCGGTCGATGCCACTCTGCCAGCTCGATGCTTGCGTTGGGAAGGGTCGCCTGAGAGAGAGCGGCGCATGCAACTGGCCGAGGCGCGATCTCGGCCCCAATTCGATCTTCCGCATGAGCCGGCGCGAGAGCCATTAGGAGAGCTCCCAACGAAAAAGCGACACGTTTTGCATTACATTGGTTCACTGGTCACCGCTTTTACGTCGTTGTGATTTTGTGATCTGGATGTTCAAWCATTCGGCTTGCGCAACACATTGAGGGGGAGGACCAAGCTTAACACTGCCGCGCGGTAGTTGCGCAGCAGTGGTAAGGTTGGCGCGGCCGAGGGGATCTCGGTCGCGCCAAGAAGGCTCTGCGCTATGCAGACAGATGCTGGTCGAAAAATCCCTGCAACTTATCCCACGGGATCAAGTTGACCCTGTCGTAGAGATCCACGTGTCCGGCATTGTCTACGACATGGAGCTCTTTAGGTTCTGATGCCTTCGCGTAGGCTTGTTCACTGAAAACGCGCGAATGGGCATGATCACCCGTCACGAAGAGAAGGGGACGGGGCGAGATCCAGGCCAGTTTGTCAAACGACCAGAACAGGGTCATCGGTGCATTGCTCGTGCGCGCCATGGCTGTCGTCGATCGTGGATGCTGGCCGCGCGGTGTGCGGTAGTAGTCAAAGAACTCGCGCGCGATTGGATTCGAGTCTGCAGTAACCACCTCGGGGGTCCCGACCGCCATCATTCGTTCTGCACCATCGACCTCGGCCCAACGCTGAACAGAAATTTCCTTCAGCTGCGACTTGAGTGCGTCGAGATCGAGATTTTCTGCCAGCCCCTGGCGTTGACCTTGTCCAATGTCGTACATGCTCACGGTTGCGACAGCTTTAATGCGGGGGTCGATCTCGGCCGCAGCCAGGCTGAAGCCTCCGCTGCCGCATACGCCGATGATGCCGATGCGTTCGCGATCCACGAAAGGTTGCTGACCGAGATAGTCGACGGCTGCCAGAAAGTCTTCGACAAAAGCTTCCGCCGAGGCGGTGAAATGCGGCTGGCCGCCGCTCTCGCCGTTGTAAGAGGCGTCGTGCGCTATCGTAACAAAACCGCGCTCCGCCATGGTCTGCGCGTAAAGGCCGGATGTTTGCTCTTTGACCCCGCCATAAGGATGACCGACAACCAACGCGGCATGGCGTTGCGAACGATCAAGGCTCTTTGGCACATAGACGTCGGCTACAAGCAAAATGCCGAGCTTGTTCATGAATGACACTTTTTGGTGGTCAACTTTGTCACTTTTCGGGAAGGTCTTGTCCCACGTCTCCGCGGCTTGCGCCTCTGTCGTCATATCCGACATCGAAATTACTCCAATGGCAGCGGCGGTCAGGCCGGTGAGCTTCAGCAGGCTCCGCCGGTCGACTGACAAAAATTTAGCGTCCTGCGACGGGACGTTTTGGGGGTCGTTCTCGCTCATATTAGTCTCCTTGTCATTCGTGTTTGCACAATCAGGGATTGCGCAAACACGGTTCAAAACATCTGTTATGGGCGGTTGGGCCAGCATTGTCGCTCACCGCATGCCCGCCGTCTTGGGCGGCTTTCCGCCAGCTGTGCTGCCGAAGGGAAAACCGACATCAGGCCTGCGATGGCGGTATAGAGACCGGACATGGAAACGATCTTGCTGCCGCTTTCCCACGGGCGCGCATGCCGTCCGCAGGACGATGAAGAGCGTTGCGTCGCCCTCTCCTCTTGTAAGGCAATAACGCCTCGATTGCGATCAGCGGTTCCGATGTGTCCATAGAGACTATATAGCGAACACACGATCCATTGATTAGATGGGCAATCCTGCTAACATTTATTCACTGAGGAATTAATCACGCGTCAACTCTTGCTTAGCACGCACCCTGAGCAGGTTCCCCGCGCCGCGTTCAAAACATCGAGAGCTTGGCCGCAGCCGTGCCGGATTTTTGCTATCGCAAGAAATTTGGGGCTGATTGCCTCAATGAATTCATGAACAAGCTTTTTAGAAGGCAACAAATGCGCAACGAGGACTACAACGAGCTCTTTTGGTTTACAGTCGTAGCCGAGGAGCGAAGCTTCACGCGCGCCGCAGCCATGTTGGGTGTTTCCCAGTCAGCCGTAAGCCATGCGATCCGGCGTTTGGAAGAGCGCGTTGGGCTGCGGCTATTGACTCGGACCACTCGAAACGTTGCTCCGACAGATGTAGGTGAAAAATTCCTGCAGGCTATCCGGCCGAGGCTCGATGAGCTGAGTGCAGATGTCGCAGATTTGATGCGCTTTCGAGACATACCTTCCGGAACAGTTCGCATAAATCTTGGGGACTACGCGCTGGAGAGTGTTGTTTGGCCAAAGCTTCGAAATGTTCTCAAGGAGTATCCCGATATCAATGTCGAGTTCTTCTGCGACAACGGGATCAGCAACATAATAGAGGAGCGCTTCGACGCCGGGGTAAGATTAGGTGAACGCCTGGACAAGGACATGATCGCTGTCCGGATAGGCGGAGATTGGCGTCTCGTGGTCGTGGGGTCTCCTGACTACTTCGAACGCTATCCCCGCCCGACCCAGCCAGAGCACCTGATGGATCAATGTTGCATCAATTCACGCCAGAGTTCTTCGGGCGGTCTTTACGCTTGGGAATTCGAGAAGGACGGTCGCCAAACGCGGGTTCGCGTCAATGGTACCCTCACCTTCAATCATTCTCCCTCGATGATCGATGCCGCGCTGAACGGGTACGGCTTAGCTTATGTTCCTGAAAGCCTTGTCGCCGAGCACATTGCGCAAGGTCGACTGATCCTTGTTCTCGGCGACTGGTGCCCGCTCTTCGAAGGATACTTTATCTACTACCCTAACCGCCGGCAGATGAGCCCCGCATTGTCCGTGATTGTCGATGCTCTTCGCTACAAGCCGGGCTGATTTTCCGAAAGGTCACCCACTAATTTGACGGGACTGCAAGCCCAGATAAGCTGCGATGCCTATGGCCTGAGGGCTGAGGGCTGAGGGCTGAGGGCTGAGGGCTGAGGGCTGAGGGCTGAGGGCCGATAATAACGCCATGGCGACGTTACCATCGAGCGCTTTCCATTTATCATCCTGTGCATAACGGCAAACGGAAACCGCCCCTAGTTCCGCGCCTCGGCTCACCCTAGCTTGTATGCCATTCGCCAAGAGCCTTGGCGGTGTGGCGAGGCCTGTCACGCCGCTCTTACGCAAATTCATGCACGACCCTTCGATGGCGTCGCTTTGACGCACTGACGTCGCGATTTCGGCACGTTCTTCAAACGCTACAAATGTTTCGAAAGGAAACCAGATGGCCGGTCCCTGCGGCAACAGCAAAGTGGAGGACTTGAGCGAGGACGAGCGCTTACTGGTGACCGACATGCCTGAATTGGCCGTCCTGTTGCAGTCACGTCGAGACTTCTTGGTGCATACCGCAGCGGGTAGTCTTGGTGTCTTCGCCGCTGATCTTCTGGCCACTGAGCAAGCGCTGGCTCAGGTTGAATTTCCCGCGCATGCAGCATCTGCTCCGGTCACGGGGCAGCACGTCGTGCAGGTCACGTTCAACCTCAATGGCGGTTCGCAAACAATGAACGTCGATCCAAGGGTTGTTCTGGTCGATGCACTGCGCGAAGGCCTTGCGTTGACAGGCACGAAGAAGGGATGCGATCAGGGCCAATGTGGAGCTTGTACGGTTCTCGTTGACGGCCAGCGGGTCCTATCGTGTCTGACGCTCACCGCGGGTCTGGAGGGTCGAAGTGTCACCACGATCGAAGGCATTGCTCAGAAAGATCAGTTGCATCCCGTCCAGGCAGCTTTCATCAAGCATGACGCATTCCAATGCGGCTATTGCACACCTGGCCAGATTTGTTCGGCCGTTGGCATGCTGGCAGAGGCGCAGCGTGGTCACGTCAGCCACGTCACCGAGAATGTCGCCATCCCAGCCTCGCGTCTTTCGGATGATGAGATCCGTGAGCGCGTGAGTGGGAATATCTGCCGATGCGGGGCTTACCCTGGAATCGTTGCTGCGGTCCAGGAGGTTCATTCTGGCCGTCGAGCCGCTCAGCTCTGGGAATTTGCCCCGCAAACAAGATTTGCAAGCGCAACAAAGGAGACCGGCCATGAGACCGTTTGAATATGTTCGCGTGGATAACACAAGCTCGCTGGCAGACCTCACAGCAATCACCTCCAATGCGAAGTTCATGGCTGGCGGAACAAATCTGCTGGATCTTATGAAGGAGGACGTCGAACGCCCAGCTCGTGTGGTCGATATTTCTGGCCTGCCATTGAAGCAGATCCAACGGATCCATTCCGGCCTCTCCCTAGGCGCTCTGGCAACCAACACGGAGACTGCGAACCACCCGCTGGTTCGTGAAAATTATCCACTCCTGACGCAAGCAATCCTCGCTGGGGCCTCGGGCCAACTGCGCAATATGGCGACCAATGGTGGCAATCTGCTCCAGCGAACCCGCTGTAATTACTTCTACGATACGGCAATGCCCTGCAACAAGCGCGATCCCGGGAGCGGATGCGGCGCGCGGGAGGGCTTGAATAAGATCCACGCTATCTTCGGCTGGAGCGAATCCTGTGTCGCCACCTATCCAGGCGATATGGCAAATGCCTTGCACGCCCTCAACGCAATCGTTCGGCTACGCGAACCGAACGGCGGTGAGCGCCAGGTCCCGATTGCCGATTTCCATCGTCTGCCAGGGGAAACCCCGGAGCAAGACACAAATCTAAGACAAGGCGAACTGATCGTTGCCATTGAGCTGCCGGTCTCAGCCGCAGCCTTTTCAGGTCATTCCTATTACCTGAAGGTTCGGGACCGGGCCTCATACGCCTTTGCTATGGTTGCCGTCGCAGCCGCTTTGGACATTGATGGCGACACCATCCGACAAGCACGCGTGGTTCTTGGCAGTGTTGCTCACATGCCTTGGCGCGCCGTGGAAACAGAGGCCCTTCTCGTCGGGCAGCGGCTCGACCCGGCGCTGTTCCAGCGTGCGTCCTTGGCGGCGTTCCAGAATGCCCGTCCATTGAAGCACAACGCCTATAAAGTTGAGCTTGGCCAGCGTGCGGTCGCGCGCGCGCTGATGCGCGCCGCGCATTTTGCCTGAGCGTGAGGAGAACTCATGACACGTCACCTGGGAAAAGAGACGCCTCGCGTCGACGGAATTGCCAAGGTCACCGGGAGAGCGAAGTACGCGGCTGAATTCCAAGTCCCGCATCTTGCCTATGGCTTTCTCGTTATGAGCAGCATCGCAAGGGGTCGTATTTCGGCTATCGATACGCAGGCGGCACAGGCGGCCGACGGCGTGATCCAAGTCTTTACCCATCTCAACGCCGGCCGCTTAGGCCCAGCTCAATCGCCTGGCGGGCCGCCGCAATGGGCTTGGCCATTGCAGTCCGACAGGATCTTCTTCAACAACCAGCCGATCGCGCTGGTCGTTGCCGAAACCTACGAACAAGCGCGCTATGCTTCCCGTCTCGTCAAGGTTTCGTACGAGCCCGAACCTCACGAAACAGACCTGTACAGGGTCCTGGACCGTGCCGAACCTGATCCCCGCACGGCGAGCAGACGCGCCAAAGGTAGTCCGGACGCTGCAATGAAGACCGCTCCTGTGAAAATCGAGGCTGAGTACCGAATACCGATCGAGCACCATAATCCGATCGAGCCGCATGCCGCCATCGCATTTTGGGAGGGAGATCGACTGACGATTTTCGACAAAACCCAGGAAGTGTATGGCGTGCGGAACCATCTCGCCGAAGGACTTGGCGTGCCTACGGAACACATTCGTGTCATCTCGCCATTCGTCGGTGGTGCGTTCGGCGCGTCGCTGAAACCAAACTACTATCCATCACTGACAGCCATGGCGGCGCGGGAGTTGAGGCGTCCAGTCAAGATCGCCTTTACCCGTGCCCAGATGTTTACCGGACACGGATATCGCCCCTCTACGTTCCAGAAGGTCACATTGGGTGCGGACGAAGACGGCAAGCTCGAAGCAATAATTCACGAGGCTTATCACAACACGTCGTCTTTCGAGGACTTCTCGGACGCCACGACCGGCGTAACCCGGCAGATGTACGCGTGCACGCATATTTCAAATCCATTGAAAGTCGCACGGACCGACCTTGCCACGCCAACGTGGATGCGGGCACCAGGCGCCGTGAGCGGTATGTTTGCCTTGGAAAGCGCGATGGATGAATTGGCCTACGCAGTTAACATCGATCCCCTAGAACTGAGATTTATCAACTACGCAGACGTCGATCCCGAAACCGGCAAGCCATTCTCCAGCAAGGCTCTTCGCGAGTGCTACCAACTTGGCGCTGAAAAATTTGGGTGGGCAGACCGCAATCCTGAACCGCGCTCCATGCGCGATGGCCCTCTACTGGTTGGCTGGGGAATGGCGTCGGCGGTATGGGGCGCCGCACAACAGCCGGCAAGCGCGCGCGTAACCTACAGAGCAGAAGGTACTGCCAGTGTTGCGAGCGCTGCGAGCGATATCGGGCCCGGCACCTATACCGTCATGACCATGATTGCCGCCGAATATCTAGGTCTTGGCTTGGAACAGGTAACGTTTGAACTCGGTGATACCCAGATGCCTCGAGCACCCGCACAAGGCGGCTCCTGGACGACGTCGAGTGTCGGCTCGGCAATTCATGGAGGTGCACTCGCCATAACAGCAAGGCTTCTCGATCTCGCAAATCGCGAGCCTGGCTCCCCCTTGCAGGGTTTAGTCGCGGCCGACGTAGAAATGCTTGACGGTCGCGTCAGGCAAAAGAGCGACCCATCCCGATACGTCGAAATCCGCGAGACAATGCACCGGGCAGGCATCGACGAGATCACCGAGAACTATGACGCCGAGCCATCGCGTGAACGAGAGAATTACACCTCCCTCGCCCATGGTGCGCAGTTCGTAGAAGTGAAGGTCGATCCCAATCTGGGCACTGTCAAGGTTACTCGCGTGATTGCGGTCGCTGCATGTGGCAAGATTCTCAATCCACTCGCATCCCACAGCCAGGAAATTGGCGGTGTCGTATGGGGGATTGGAATGGCGTTGGAAGAGGCGACCGAACTGGACCACCGCTACGGTCGCATCATGAACGCAAACCTTCAACACTACCATGTGCCAGTAAACGCTGACGTCCACTCAATCGAGACAATCTTCGTGGAGGAAGAGGACATGATCGTCAATCCTCTGGGTGTGAAGGGTATGGGCGAACTCGGGATGGTTGGCATCCCCGCTGCCATCGCGAATGCAGTGTTCCATGCGACAGGAAGGCGCATCCGGGACCTCCCGATCACCCCCGACAAGCTTTTGTAGCACGTCAAGTCAAAGCCGTGTGGCGTCAAGATCCCGCGGCGTCCCTCTCAAAATGATCGATCGAATACGATCAGCACAGGAGAGAACGTCCCGCCCCGCAAAGCATGTTTCAGGCCAGTGATGTCTAGCCTGAAACCAAAGCCGTCTTGTTGGAACTCCCTGCCCAACGAAAATCATAAGCCACGATGTGTCCGATGGTCTGCGTCCAACAAGAACATTCAATTCAGCAAGCCACGGCGCGTCGATCTGGGGCTGTAAGCGCCGTTGCTGTGGGTGGCTGAATTGAATAGCGCCATGCCATTGGGACTTCGTTTTCCGCCGCGCCGTCTTCTCAGAAAGCGGGTTTAGGTCGTGACCCGCTTATGATCGAAGATGAATTTTTTCCATCGGCGCACCGTATATTTGCTGAAAATTCCATTCAGGAAAAACGGATCGTTCTCAATATAATCAATCGCCTCCTGCCGCACGTCAGTGTCAAGCAGAATGAGCCCACCGTTTGGAAAGTCGTCGTCATCAGGAAAAAAGCCGCCGCTGGCGATAATGCGATGTTCATTCTGCATTATATAGTCAATGTGCACAGGCCGAATTTGCTGTTTTTTCTCTCGAACATCCGGGTCGTCCACGAACGTTATCGCATAGGCCATGTGCACCTCCTTGCTGACCGTGATAAAAGGGACAATCAAGGCGCAAGATTTGCATTAAACCGCAACCAGTATCCCGTCCTCATGTCATTAACTTCGTGATCGTCGTGCCGCAATGGTGCCAGACGAATTGCTATAATCTGGGGTTATCACCATATCGGTGGGTCCGATCCGAAAGCGGGCGCCTCGGGAGCGAGACGCTCCGATCTTGGCCTGGAACGTCCAAATACGGGACCGAGGAGTTCGCCGGGGTCTCAAATATGTCTGCCTCGCAGCACTCGCCACGATCGGCGCCATTCCGTTACCGTTCGTGGCGGGACGGGCCTCATCGCCGCTGAACGCAAATGGCGCGTCGAAACGCTCCTGCGTCACGGCACTCAGAGGCGTGGTCAGTCGGTGTCGGCACCACGCTACGTCCGCGCGTCAAAGGCTAAGCGTCGCCGAAGCGCTCAAGCATCTTTCGAAGTTCGATGTTCTGTTGAAGCAGATGCTCGGCCAGTAGGCGTTTAAGCTGTCGGTTTTCCTCATAAAGGACAGTCAGTTCATCGCGCGAAGCGTCGTTCGGTGCCGGCGTTGACTGTCGCTCGGCGACACTCGCGGCTTTCCCGCGTCCAGCCCTTCGCCGGCGCCTCTTGATTGCGCGAGCTTGAGGTTTTGACGCTTCTTCCTCAGGGGACGAATCGACTGCGGCAATCCAAGGCTCGTGTTGAACCGGCGCACCAAGTTGCTCAGTATCCCGCGACAATTCACCAACATTGTCGCCGTCAGCCTCAGCGCTGAAGACAAGATCCTTTTCCGGCGAGGGATGCGGCTGCGATGGCCCATGTTTCTCTGACGCCGTTCCAATCATGTTGGGTTCGAAAAGATGCGGTGCCTCAGCTTGCGCCTGACGAGCCAGAGACTTGAGATCAGCATTCCCCCAGATGGAATCTGGCTGCTTGGCCGACCGACGCCGTCCTGATTTAAATTCGACAACGAATTTTCGCTGCTGTGTTTTCATAAGTGTTCCGTATTTGAGGTGTTTTGCCGATTGTTACGATCCGTCGAATCGCTCAAGCATCCTTTTAAGCTGAACATTCTGCAAATGCAGCTTTTCAGCCAACTGCTTTCTCAGTTGCTTAATGTCCTCATCCAGGCTCATGACGCTCGCAAAGAAGCTCTCATGCGGGGAGATTAGCGGCTCAGGTTGCTGCTTATCAGTACGTGTGGTGTTCTGCACGACAGCATCCGCACGCACGCCCTTTGCGATTTCCGACTTTCTTCCCGCAGCCTTTAAACGGTGATTAATCGCTTTTCTTACCGGCGGTGAGGGCCTGCCATCATCATGTGGGTCAAGTGTAGGGAAATCCACTGGTTGCGAAGCCGCCCGCACGGGAACGACATCGATGACAGCGACGGGGGACGTCGTTGCCGAGACGTCATCAACAGGCAGGTGTTCGTTCTGCGTGGGTCCGTCTGAAGCTTTGGGTAGGTTTGAGGGTGTCTGCTCCCCCTCGCCTTGGCTTAAGTCGCCTTTTAGCTCATCCCCAGTCAAGCCCTCTTGCACGTCTGCCCGCCGCCTTCGCGACGCCAGCTCAGCTAGGAATTTCCATGGTGATTTCATAACGTCTCAACCTCGATCAATTCGCGCGAAACGCTCTCGCTTTTTATCTGGTTTCGCCCCCAGGCGGCACACTCGTCTGATCGAGTTTGCAGTGATCGGGGCCGATCTCACAACCGTCCCCAATTGCTTGATGATCAATCCAGACCCAGCCGTTTGCGCAGATCGGCGTTTTCGCCGCGCAGCTTTTCAGCAAGTGACTTCCGGAGCCTCTTATTCTCTTCCTCAAGCATAAGAAGCTCCGCCATCTCATCGATTGCCGAAGTAGGCGTTTCGATAGGTTGCCGTACTCGCTTAACACGAGTGCCGCTCTTTTGAACCTGAGGCGCTGCTTTTGCACCTCGTTTGCCGGCGGCGGGCGCTGCTGTCGCGACGTTGACGTCATCGGTCTCCTCGCTGCGCTTTCTTCGGCCTCGTTTCACTTTCTCGGTTGTTGCAATAGACGGAGCCGCTGTGGCTTCGAGAGCGGGCTTTTTAACCCGTCGGGCGCGTTGTTTTTTTACCGCAGGCGCCTTTACCGGCATATTCGTCTCGGCACCCACAAGAACGGCGCCTGCATTATCCTCGTCAGCCATTAGTTATCTCCTCTATAGCCAAATATTGTTTTCGGCTGAGGCGACGTCGGAGTCAATGCGGGGGACAGATGACGCAAAGCTCCTAGCTGCAGCGGCCGCACGAGACGTAGTGCGAAAGCATAGACTGCGTTCCAATTGTCGTGGCCGCTCCGTGCAGTTGCAACGACATGAAGGTGATGGGATCGCAGGAGAACCGGTGCGCAAAAGACCATCAACGGCCTTTCCACGGCGGATCAAAACACCATTGGCCAATCAATTGATGAGTGCGTGGTTTCTCAGCTTGGCGTTTTGACGGAGTAGCGCAGGTGAACGGCGCCATGGCCCAATGGATCGCATGATATCAGCGACAATTCGACTTTATCGGCCAAACCCTCTTCCCCAAACTCGATTATACGATCGCTGCCTCTTCTTGCCTCGAGCGCCGGAGCGACGATAAGGCTGAGTTCGTCGACCAAGCCAGCCGCCATCAGCGAACCATTAACATTGGCCCCGCCCTCGAGCAAAACGCGGGTGATACCCAGTTCTTTTCTTAGAAGTTCGAGCATCGCGCCGACGTCAATCTCCTTGTCGTCCGATACCAGATAAGAAACGCCATCACCTGCAAGTTCCGCTAGATGTCGATCGGAAACGTCTGATCCAAGCAACGCGATAACATGATCGCCATACAGCTCGTCTTTGGAAAAATGAAGCTTGCCGGAGGGGTCAAGCGCAATCGCAAAACTGGACGCGCCGGGCCGAGCGAAATAATGGGGCCGTTTGGCATCAGGGGTTCCGGACGGAGGATGAGGTCCAGCCTTCGTGATTTCGGCCATCGTCACACGCCCCACCATCCATGCGGTTGCGCTGTGCAACGTGTGAACCTTTTCATAAAGCGACGACCAGTCCGATCGAACGCCGTCCGGGCTCCTAGTCCACCGGCTAGGGTGCAGGCTGCCATCTGGGGAGGTCATCATGAGGCAAATGACTTGAGGTCTATCACTCATACTCGCATTCCCCTTTCGCCATATTTTCGTCCCTTGCCATATAGCGTCTGTCGACCTGATGCTAGCCTTTGAACTCTCACCCGGTCGAGCGAGGATATATCGTCACGCTATATCTCATGGGCCACACGGCGGTGCTTGCCTTCTCGACACGAGATGAAGGGTTGACGCGACGGGTCTGCAGAGTACTTAGGATTGGCGCACCATAACGCAGTGGGCACTAAAAGCTCGAGTCTCAGTGTAGGCCCTCTCGCCTGAAAGCGCCCATGACTGAAAAATCTTCCTATCGCGGAGTGGTTGTCGTCGCGATCATGGCATGCATGGCGATGATCGCCATCGAGGCAACGATTGTTTCAACCGCAATGCCGCAGATCGCTGCCCAACTCGGACAGATCAATCTCTATTCTTGGGTTTTTCCTCATTCCTGTTGACCCAAACGACGACGATCGTCGTCTTTGGCAAGCTTGCGGATATCTATGGCCGCAAGCCGATGGTCCTTGTCGGCATCGCGCTATTTCTGTTTGCTTCGGTGCTTGCAGGGTTCGCATGGTCGATGCCGTCGATAATCGCCTTTCGTCTCCTGCAAGGAATTCGTGCCGGGGCAATTCAACCCGTCACTATGACGGTGGTCGCCGATCTCTTTCCCGGCAATCAGCGTGGCAAGGTCCAAGGTTATACGCGAGCTGGCGACGCTGCGCATTTTCAGTATCCGGAACCGGCCGCATCCCAGATAGCGGCCTTCGTCAAGTATACGTGGAAGGCCTGACCGCGCCTGCTCTGATTGAGCAAGTGCATGAGAACCCGCAGATGTTGGAGATCAGAAGACACCGGAGACCGTTACGTCGAAGTCCGCGCCAGCCAACGGCTGTAGCTGCACAGGGGCAAAGGTCAACTTCGAGGCGTAATAACCGTGGGTAACTTTGCAGCACTGTCGATTTTGCCCATAGTACTCTCCGCGTGAATTCTAGCTGCTCTCCGCTCTTCGCCTCCCCGATGTCTCTTTCAGGCAGCACTGATCCGGCCAGATCGAGTCACGACAGAGTGTTTTCATATTAGCAATAGAAAACTGCGCCAAATGGCCCGCCAAACCTATCCATATAATCTCGACCTATATGTTGCGTCCGACAGGTCACCCGCGACAAGAAACGGTTAACGGCCCTCGCGCACGATGAGCCGCATATCGATGTGACGCGTCTGTAGGCCAGTCACCGGGGGGAGCGAAAAATGAAGATAGACCAAGTGCTGGCGCGTTTCAGAATTCAGACAAAAGTCTTGATATTCATCGTGCCATTCATTGTAAGCATCGTCGCAGTGGGCATTACCGGCCTCTATGCGACCGACACCTTGCGTGGACGCATGACAGTTTCGAACAACATCGTTCAATCTCTATCCGGTTTCAAAGAGGTATCGGCCGCGATGACCGACTTCCTGGCCAACGCAACGGTCGAACGACGGGATCTCGCAGCAGAAAAGCTCAACGAACAGATTTCTATCCTTTCCAACACCATGTCGGATTTGAAACCTGGTGCGGCTGGCCGCGATACGATTGAAGCCTCCCTGGCCACCTCGCAAGACATCGCCGAGAGCATCAAACAGCTCTGGAGCGAGCAGGAGCACAAGACTGCGGTCGTCGTGCAGCTACGTACCCAGCTCGACGGCATCACGAGTTTGCAGAAGAGGATTGGCGCCGAGACGGAAACGCTTGCTGCGCAATTCACCCGCAAGGAGTTTGATACGAAAATTGTCCTGCGCCAGGCGAACCGTGTCGCAAAGGCGGCCGGATTTCTCGACAGTTTGGTCTCAGCATTTCAAACCCGGCCGGATGGAAACGCCAAATTCGACTATTTGGCATCCCAGATGACCGGCTTGCGCAATCAGCAACACGCCCTAGTCGACAGCCTTTCGAACCAGCCTGCCCTTAACAGGACACTTTCGGCAACAATCGACACTTTGTCGCAAATCATCGCCGCCGGCGACAGGTCGGCGACCTCCGCCGATGCGATTTCCGCTGCCGTCCAGGGACTCTCGGCCATATCCGCTGACTTGTTACGGGAGTCCACCAGAAAGATGGATGAAGCCGGCGCGAGGTTTGCTGAATTGGATGGCCCGATGAAAAAAATGACCGTCACGACAGACCGCAGCCGCAAATTGCTGGACAGCGGTTATATCGTGCAGACGACGGCAACACCCTTTATGCTAGCGCCGACCACAGAGAATGCCGCCCAGCTGTCGATGGCAATGCGAAGCCAAGAAAAAAGCGTGCAGAGCTTGGTGGCGGTGTCCGCCAACCTCGGCGCCGTCGCGGATCTTGCAAAGGAGATCGGTGCAACGATCGGCGCGATGAAAACCACCATTGCGGACCTAGTCAACATCGAAACCGAGCGCCAAAAGCGCTTCTCAAACGCCGCCGCGAGCATCAACAGTGTCTGGGAAAACCTAACCCGTTTTGCCGCTGTTCAAGAGCGCACAGCTGCAGCCGAAGGAAGCAATGCAAACTCTGTTTCGGCTGCGGCAACGGCGCTCGGCGTTGCTGTCGCGGCTGTCGCCGGGATAGGCCTCATCCTGACCTTCCGAGGCCCTATACGCGACATCACCAACGCGATGCGACGGCTCGCCGATGGGTCGCTTGAGACCGAGATTATCGGCGTATCGCGTGCTGATGAGCTCGGTGAAATGGCACGCGCGCTCGGCATCTTCAAGCAGAACGCCCTTCAGAAAGCCGTGATTGAGCAGCGATCGGAGGACCAGCGGGTACAGGCTGAGGAAGAACGGCGGCACAATGATCTCCAAAGGTCGCAGGTCGAGCAACAGATTGCCTTTGCCGTCGATGCTTTGGCAAAGGGTATGGAGAGGCTGTCCAAGGGCGACATCTCGCAAACCATCGATACTCCTCTTTACGGAAGGCTCGAGCAATTGCGGCTCGACTTCAATGATTCTGTGGCGCGCCTCAATAGCACGATGGTGCAGATCCACGCCAACACTTACTCGATCCAACTGAATTTGCGCGATCTGTCGGACTCTGCCGACCAGCTTGCAAAGCGCACCGAACAGCAAGCGGCCGCGCTCGAAGAGACAGCCGCGGCCGTTGAAGAGGTCACGACCGCCGTCAAGTCAGCATCGCAAAAAGCGCAGGAGGCCAACAGCGTCGTAACCGAAGCCGAGGATTCTGCCGACGCCTCCTCGCGGACGGTGGAAGAAGCCGTGTCCGCCATGGCGCGTATCGAGGATGCGTCGGGGACGATCGCGCAGATCATCGACGTCATTGACGAGATCGCATTCCAGACCAATCTCCTCGCCCTGAATGCAGGGATCGAGGCCGCGCGCGCCGGCGATGCTGGAAAAGGCTTTGCCGTCGTCGCACACGAGGTTCGCGAACTGGCCCAACGCTCCGCCCAGGCGGCAACACAGATCAAGCAACTGATTGATACATCGTCGCATGAGGTGTCGAGCGGAGCGCAGCTCGTGAATAAAACGGGGGCCGTCATGAACCAGATTTCTCAGAAGGTCCATCTGGCGTCGAAACTGGTTGAGATGATCGCGTTGGCCAGCCGTGAACAGTCGGCCGGGTTGAACGACATCAATGCCTCGGTGGCCAGCATGGACAAGATGACGCAAAGGAATGCGGCGATGGTGGAAGAGACAACGGCGGCAACGACACAACTGGCCGGCGAAGCCGACGATTTGATGTCGCTTGTCGGGCAGTTCAAGCTTCAGGCCGTCAACAAGGCCTCGCCCGCACATCTGAAAACGGTGGCAGCCTAGCCACTAGTCCGCTTTGGCCAGTCGGCATGTCGTTCACACCTGGCAGCGCCGACAGCCAGCTTTGTCGCATTGAAGATTGCGCGAATACTAAAATGGCAGATTGGACAACCCTGGCGCCGCCACCGGCGAAATCGTGGGCCGCGTACCAAAGTTGGGCGCGGCCGAAACACTCATGGCGATAAAAGCCGCGTAAATCGCCCAAAGGGAATGGGCAGCACGCACGGCCAATAATCGCTCGGCCGTATAGCGACAATGGTTCGAACTTGTGATGGCGAACTGCCAGGACTTGGGGAGCATTCTCTCCCTAGAGCAGGGAAAGCCGCTCGCCGAGGCGATCGGCGAGATTGCTTACGGCGCTAGTTTCATTGAATGGTTTGCGGAAGAAGCACGTCGCCTTTACGGCGATCTTGTTCCGGGCCATCAACTGGACAGGCGCATCCTCGTGATGAAGTCACCGATTGGCGTCGTCGACGCCGTGGAATTTTCCAAATGCGATGATCACCCGTAAGGCAGTCCGGCCTTTTCGCAGGTTGCGCCATGGTGCTGAAGCCCGAAGGCAAACGTGGCGTGAACATCGGAGTTTTGCGATTTCATCCTGGACGTCACCGCGTCCGCTATAAGCCGAGCTTATGATGTCGTCGATTTGGGACATATCAATCGATCATTTGGGTTCTGTGATGCTCGGCGTCGTGATAGCGTTCAGGGTGTCATCGGTCTGTGCTCATGCCGCGTAGTGGCGGTACTTAATACCGCCCGCTCGCTCAACACGATGACCCTTCGAGGAAACAAAACTCTGCTGGGAGGAGAATTCGCCTTGTCGCCAACCAATGCCGAGTCATCCCTGGAAAGCCGCCCGGAAATCTCTGTCTACTGGATTCCAGGTTGCTCCAGCTGCGTTAAAGTAAAAGAGTTTATTTCGGAACACGGATTGGCGTTTGAATCTCTTAACGTGCTGGAGCGCCCGGAGGCGATGGAAGAGGTCACCAGAGCCGGGCTCCGGGGTGTTCCGGCAGTAAGGCGCGCGAATACTTATGCCTACGCCCAGTCCCTTGATGACGTGGCAGCACTTCTGGGCGTGGCAAACAAACACACCAAATTATCGTGCGACGTTCTGTTCAGCCGGTGGGACGATATCCTGGAAAAGACGAGGGCCATTGTCGCTGCCTTTGACGCGGATGTTCTACAACGGCCAGTTATTCCACAGCGCGACAGAACGATCCGCGAACTGTGCGTTCACACCTTCCAAGTCGCGGAATCATTCCTGCGCCAGGTTGCCGATGACACGATCGATGCACGCGCGATTTACCTAGACCCTCGACCAGACATACAGACTAGAGCCGACATGCTCTCCTATGTCGACGATGTGCGCTGCGAATATCGCAACACTTTCATACCTGCGAATTCCAGCGCCAAGCCTGACTATCTCAACACGCATTACGGACAACAGCCGTTTGCGCAGGTGCTTGAGCGTGGCGTGTGGCACACTGCACAGCACGCCAGACAGCTCGACCACGTTGCTGCAGGTATTGGTTTCGAGCTGCAGATTCCGCAAGCCCTATATCTGGGACTGCCCATACCCAACCGATTATGGTCCTAAGGATGGCGAACTCCTGCGCGGCTTAACCTGGTGCGCCTTCTCGCTTGACAAGTTTAGCGATCTTCGCGCGCGCGAGACTTCAAAGCTGATCTTGGAAAATCGCTGCCGCAAGCCCGAAAGGATGGGGGGAAGCACCTGAAGTGGTGATCCATTTTCAGAGAGATAGATTTTTTATGCCCCTTGATGCCTGGCTTCATAACCTCGGCATATACTGCCATATTTCAGCCTGCGATGATCTTGATGGGGCGTCGGACGGTATCATCAGCCATATTTCGGCTTGCAACGCTGCATTTGATATTGCATCGTTCCGCTGCCAGGACGGAACGGACGCCGGCGACACCTGCCTGTCCAATGCACAGATCCAAGCTGTCCGATTAATTACGTCTGAATACAAACCAGGTGTGACGATCGCGGGAATGGATACATTCCCGAAATGGCCGTTCTTGGAGGGTGCTCCCTTTCAAGGTCCGTCAAATTTTGGGCTGTTGCGCCAGCCGTCAAATCCAATCACCGGCAAGGAGGCCCTGCTCTACTCGGCGGGAGATCAAACCGTTAAGTTCATCGTGACCCGCAACCCGCAATTCGATGCAATGACCTTCGATCCGCAAGAGTGGAAAGACCGGCTTTCTGTGTTGGGATCAATCATGGACGTCACCGATGTGAGCCTGGACGGTTTCCTGTCCAAGGGCGGCAAGATCATCCTGATACATGGTACGGCAGACGACTTGATCACCCCCCATAACTCCATCGCATACTACCAGCGGCAGCTCTCGCGATACGGACAAGACCGCCTAGATTCATTTTTGCGCTTTTACATGATCCCAGGCTACGGGCATGGCTTCGGGAAATTCAACGCAAAATACGCCAGCCTTGATGCTCTTGAAAACTGGGTCGAAAATGGCCGCGCTCCGAGCGGGCTCATTGCCGTTGACGGCAACCCGGGTGCGAACCGCTCCCGTCCGATGTGCGAATGGCCGGCATGGCCAAAATTTACCGGCAATCCTGGAACGGAAGGCGCGTCAACCAGCTACACCTGTGTAAAGGGCTAGAATGCGCCGCGGCGAAATCCGCCTTTGCGCGCGGCGCGCGCGCATGAAGA
Source organism: Rhizobium sp. P1_B8 (assembly GCF_056406515.1). Lineage (NCBI taxonomy): Bacteria > Pseudomonadati > Pseudomonadota > Alphaproteobacteria > Hyphomicrobiales > Rhizobiaceae > Rhizobium > Rhizobium sp. P1_B8. The sequence goes on from NZ_JBFTZZ010000047.1 coordinate 32,852, forward strand.
TCTCCAGGTGTCCGAAAACTTCAGGGGAATTTGGACGAAAAGTCCAAACGTTGATTATAAGCTCTCATTATAGTGCTGACTGCAACGTGCTTCCCATGATCCGTCATGCCCCATAGTTACTGCCTTGAGGCAAGTCGCTGTGTAAAAAGGGAGGGATGCAGATGCCGAAAGTCGATGTGAGCATTTTAGCGAGAGGCCTGAGATTCCCAGAAGGCCCGGTGGCCATGAGTGACGGCTCGGTCTTTGTCGTGGAGCTTTCTGGCAAGGCGATCAAGCGGATTTCATCCGATGGAGAAGTGTCCATAATCGTGGACGCCGGCGGGAGCCCAAACGGCATGGCCGTCGGTCCGGATGGCGCTCTCTACATTTGCAACAACGGTGGCCTGATATTTCCGGAAAGTCATTTTCCGTCGGTCGGAATAGCGAGCGACTATCGGGGCGGCTACATCCAACGCCTGGATCTCAAATCTTACACCATCAGTGAGCTATATACCCACTGTGAAGATCGCCGTCTTTCAGCACCGAACGACCTTGTCTTTGACAGCCATGGCGGGTTTTATTTCACCGACCTTGGCAAACGACATTCCACGCATCGCGACCATGGCGGCGTCTATTACGCAAAGGCAGATGGCTCTCTAATAACGCGCGTCGTCTATCCCCTGCTGACACCGAACGGCATAGGCTTGTCGCCAGATGGAAACCGGCTCTATGTGGCCGATACGGAAACAGCACGCCTCTATGCTTACGACATCAGAGCGCCCGGCAAGATCGATCTGTTACCCTTTCCTGCACCGTACGGCGCCACAGTGCTTGTAGGGCTGCCCGGCTACCAACGTTTTGATAGTCTTGCTGTCGACCAGGAAGGAAACATCTGCATTGCCACTCTAGGCAGCGGTACGCTGACTGTCGTGTCTCCTTCGGGAGAATTGATGGAGCAGATTGAGTTCGACGAGACGTATCCCACCAACGTCTGCTTCGGGGGACCGAACAACCATACTGCGTATGTCACGCTGTCGGAAACCGGCAGACTCGTTTCCTTTCCCTGGCGCCGCCCAGGCCTGAAGCTCAATTTCAACCTTTGAATTTCTCTCGGATTTCAAGGGCGCGGCGCATGAAGGCCGCCCGTCGAATCCATGCCGTGTGGTAGATGATACCGACGTTGCGCGATAACGCTTTGTTGGCACGAATTAAACGCGTTTGGTGCATGTCCCGCGGGGATGGCACCACAAGATCTCTGGCTGATGCTCTACTACTCGCCCTATCAGGCGCTGCCGCCCCGCATCGCTTCGTTCTCAAAATTCTTCGAGCAACAGGTTGCGCCGCATATGGTGATGCTGGGCTGAAGTCTGTCAGCGGCCCCATACCGTCTGCCTAGATCAGCGCATGGAAGACCGGTGCTATATCAAATCTGGGAAGGGCGCGTTCCCGGTTGCTCTCTACACCTCCGCGTCTTCCTCCAAGCGGATACCCGCCTGGATACCTTCAAGACTTCGGCCAACAGCAACGGGGGCCTGGAGCGACTGGGTGTCGCAACAACTGGATGATGCGAAGGCGGGACAGCCACAGGTCTACGACTTTGACGCTCCGCGGCTTCGCTTCATCAGCCTGTTCAAGACGCCACTTGCCGCCGATGCCGTCGAGAAGGACATAAGTCGCACGGTGTTTCCTCGTCTGGTGGCAATTGACTTGGCTACCGACGAAGAGCGCTGGACAGCCGCCGCTCGCTCGTCATGACGCGGCATATGCTGAATTGCGGCARCGGAGYCTTATGCCTGCCGACRGAGYTGAGTTTGTTATTGCGCTGCTCATCGGATGGTCGCTAAGTCATGCTGCCATAGCAGTGCGTCTTTGTGTCGGACGAGCTAYTTCGGCCATGACCTTGCCCCCAAGTTTTATCCAGTTTTGAGTTCGCTCCAGCGGTTTTTGGTTGCTGTATTCTGGGCGGTAGCGGCGTGAAGCGGTGCGGAGCCGTTCCGGCTGCGTAGCGCCGCATCACGTCGCGGGTTGATTGTCTGAGCGAACTCGGCAGGTGTCATCCAGCCGAGTCCAGAGTGCGGTCGATGATCGTTGTAATCGCTGCGCCAGTTTGAAAGCGCTGATCGAACATGGGTCAGTGACGAGAAGAGCGTTTCATTCAAGAACTCGTCTCGCAGCCGCCCATTGAAGCTTTCGATGAAGGCATTCTGGATCGGCTTGCCAGGCGCAATGTAATGCCATTCCACCTTGGTCCGATCCGTCCACTGCAGAATCGCGTTGCTGGTGAACTCGCTGCCATTGTCGCTGACGATCATTTTTGGCTTGCCTCGTCTCTCGATGATCCGGTCCAACTCACGGGCAACCCGCAAGCCGGAAAGGGACGTATCCGCAACGAGAGCCAGGCATTCTCTGGTGCAATCGTCGACGACCGTAAGCACCCGGAACCTGCGTCCATCGGTGAGTTGATCCGACACGAAGTCCAGTGACCAGCGATCATTGGCGGCAAGCGGGATCAGCATCGGTGCTCGTGTGCCTATCGCTCGCTTCCGCCCGCCGCGCTTGCGCACGGTGAGCTTCTCCTCCCGATAGAGCCGGAAAAGCTTTTTGTGGTTCACAAGGTGTCCCTCGCGCCTGAGCAGCACATGAAGGCGTCGATAGCCAAAGCGGCGGCGCTCATGGGCCAACGCCTTCATGCGCTCGCGAAGGCCATGATCGTCGCCGCGGCTGGTTTCGTAACGGATCGTCATTCGGCAAAAGCCGATGGCTTTACACGCCCGCCGTTCGCTCATCTGGTGGTGATCCATCAGATGAGCGACAGCTTTCCGCCTTGCTGCGGGCGTCACCACTTCTTTCCCAAAAGGTCTTTCAAAGCCGCATTGTCGAGCATGGCGTCTGCCAGTAGCCGTTTCAGCTTCGTGTTCTCGTCTTCCAGCGTCTTCAGCCGCTTGGCTTCGGATACGTCCATGCCGCCGAACTTGGCTTTCCATTTATAGATGCTGGCATCGCTGACGCCGTGCTTGCGGCAAAGCTCCGAGACCGGCGTGCCAGCCTCGTGCTCCTTCAGAATGTTGATGATTTGTTCGTCTGTGAAACGATTGCGCTTCATTCCCTGGTCCTCTCAATGGGCCAGAGCTTACTTCAAAATGGATTATTTCAACGGGGCAAGGTCAGCCAGATAGAATTCGAGACTCCAAGGCAATTCMATGACCGAACARCTTTCTCTTCCTCGCGATCGAATTTCCGTGCTTCTGATGGAAGGGATCAGTCAGAGCGCGGTGGACTACTTCGCTTTATCCGGCTACGTCAACCTGACCCATTTGCCGAAGGCTCTGGATGACAAAGATCTCAAAAGTCATATAGCCGA
>NZ_JBFTZZ010000048.1:0-33117 GCF_056406515.1 Rhizobium sp. P1_B8
CGTGGCGGATTCCGAACCTCACGCCTTCAAGGAGCTCGCAGCGCGCGATCTATGGACGACGACGCCGGTAAAAGTCGATCCTCGGCAGCAGCCCTATGAACGAATTCCGCCTCTCTATTCCAGCTATGTGACCGAGGCGTCGGCGAGCATGGCGTCAGCGGCAAGGCCCGATTCGGCTCGCCCGCCAGCCGAACTTCAGACACCGCATCCCAGACTTTCGGCCGCGCATCTTGCCTGGTGTGGGGAACGTTATCGCTCTTTCGATCACACGGTGCGCGGCTCGCTACAAGTCGTATCGGCCGGAAGACAATACGTATCAACCATGGGAAGGACCGCGGCGTAGCTGCAACATGTCGGATCTCGTTGCGACGAGCAATTGATTATCGGCGGAGGTCGCGCGGTGCGGATCATGCTGCACGAGGATATTGTCGACAGGCACGTGGGTGATCCCGCTGGGGTCGGTCTCTGAAATGGCGATGAGAATCCGCCCGAGAACGGGCGGCCGCTCCGCGGGCGGAAGTTCGAGGAAGGACGAGCCATCGAAATCATGCTTCGTCAGCGTTTGGCATGATGGTCGCCGCAGTCGCCTTCGCGTCGGTTTTTTAGCTTGAGTTGCCGGCACGATACGACGACCCGCGCGGGATTAGCTCGCGGACGTGTGACGAAAGGAGCCCGAGGTCATACGGCTTAGGGAGAAATCGCGCGCCCGCTGGCAGGACGTCTGCGCCGACGTGGTATCTGCCCGAGGTGATAAGAATGCCGATCTCCGGATAGACGCCTGCCAAGAGCTTCGCCAGGTCTACGCCCGTCAGGCCACCGGGCATGTCCACGTCGGTGAAGACGACGTCGATCTCCCGGCTCGAGAGGATGCCGACCGCTTCGAGGACGGAGCCAGCCTCATAGACCACGTAGCCGTCGTCTTCGAGGACGTCGACCGCGACGAAGCGAATGAGCGCTTCATCCTCCACTACCAGGACTGCCTTCTGCATGGAGCCGCCTCTCCTACCTCTGTAACGGACATGATTCAGCGACAACGAAAGTCAACGACGGATAGATAAGAAAATGCTAAATAAAGCAGTGGATACCCACGAAGTTTTGATTGACGGCACTCTCGGAACGGATCGTCGGACTTCAGCCGGAAGCGACAGGCAGGTCGTTTTGGATACTCTTGCGCTGCCCCAGAAGGAGAAATATGCCTACGATCCTCATCCTTGAAGACGAACCTTTCATCGCGCTCGATATCGAAACGGTTCTGGAGGGATGTGGCCATCGCAGCTTCGTAACGCTCTCGACCTGTTCGGACGCTGTTTCCTGGCTGAAGGAAAACTCGCCGTCCGCCGCAATCGTCGACCCTCGCCTCTCGGACGGCGTCTGCACTGCCGTCGCGCGGCATCTCGTCAATTGCGACCTTCCGTTCATTCTATATTCGGGCGAGTCCGAATCCGTTTACGAGCTGGAACCCGCGTTCGCAGAAGGTCATCTTCTGATGAAGCCCGCCTCGCCTGAGCAGCTTGTGGAAGCCGTCGAGACCGCCTTGTATGGGTGCGACCCTCGGCGTAAGTCCGGGACATGACGACACGTTATCTCTGGACGCTGGAACGTGAAGGCCGTTCGACCCGCAGCGGCCTCGATGCGGTCGAGGAAATCATATCGATCATTGTGTCCGAGGACGTTCTCGGTGCCATGCCGGCCGACTGGGTGGTCTCGTTCATGCGGATCGATGCCGACCAGGACGGATCGGCGGCTCACGAATCTCCGCTGGCTGGACGCTGCGTCTGCAGCAGATGGCTGCCTAGTTCGCCTTGCTGTCAGGCCTCGATGCGGTAGACAGCGGCGTTGTCCTGCACCTCTCGAAGCCCCTTGTAGGAAGCGTGGTTCAATGGGAACTGACATTGCGCATTCCCCCTCGTCGCTTGAGAACGCGGGGAATATCCGGCAAGTTCCGGGATGCCCGAGGATCTCCTTCGATCAGTGGAAGTTTCGGCTTTTCACCTTCAAGGTATCGATGTGCAAGTCCGGGATTTATCCCGAGCCCGATACTATGCCGAGACCATTCCCTAATGCCCGAGATTTCCGATAGTTCAGGAATGGCGAGCTCGGCATAGTTATGCAGCCTGGGTCAGTTCCATGTTCAGATCTCTCTAGGTCGTCGGTAGCCCGCACTGCTTCAGGCCGGCAACCCGGCAAGGCGTAGACCAGCGCGTAGGCGCTCCACATCCCTCGGCTCGCGCAGATATGACACATCAACAAGCCAGTCGACGTATTCCGCTGGCCCTGCGGCGGGGTCACCGATCCACAGCGTGCGCACTGCCTGGACAAATACGTCCACACATTCGTTCGCCTCTTCGATCCTGCCCAAATGACCATAGGCCGCCGCCCGCCAAGCCATGTCTCGCGGATGCCTTATTGGGGAATCGAAGGTTCGTTGCTCGAGAAGCACGGCGGCCTCACTGTAACGTCCGAGTTGGAACAGGATGTGCGAGAGATAGTAGTTATACCAACTCGGGTGACGCGGGTTGATCCTCAAGGCAATTTGAGCGGCAGCCAGCCCACGTTCCGGTCTGCCCAAGGCCCCCTGCATCCAAGCCCAGATGATCTGGATTATCGGATCGTTCGGGTTCATGGTTCGAGCTAGGTCCAGGTGACGTTCGGCTCGATCAAAATCCCGCCAGGTCAGACACATGAATCCAAGTGTGCAATGCACTTTCGGATCATTGGGATCCAGCACAAGCGCTTGCTCGGCAAAACGAAGTGCCTTTATCCTGTTCTCGTCCTTTTCTCGCGGCGCACCGATGCCATTGTCGATCGCACGATTGAGATATGCATATGCGAGGCCTGTGTAGGCCCGCGCAAAAGTCGGGTCGATTTTGACCGCACGCTCGAACAGGGAAAGAACTCGTTCCTGGCTTCCAGGCGTAAAGTCGTCGGAGAGGCGGTTGGCCTGGAGGAAGAGGTCGTATGCGTGCATGTCCTCAGGCCGGCGTCGCCGCGCCAAGACCTCTCTATCATCTCTGACACGTTGTGCGACCGTCGCAACGATGTTCTGCGAGATCTCCTCTTGAATGGCGAATACGTCCTCCATCGCTCGGTCGTAACGCTCGGCCCACAGATGTGTCCTGCTCGTGGCCTCAATAAGCTGCACGGTGATGCGCACCCGATCTCCCAGCCGCCGAACGCTCCCTTCCACGAAATACTCCGCTCCGAGCACGCGTCCTATTTGACGCAGATCCATGCTCTGTCCGCGAAATGCGAATGAGGAATTGCGGGCAATCACCGTGAGCTCTCTGAATCTAGAAAGCTCCGTGATGACGTCTTCGGTAATGCCATCGCTGAAATAAGCCTGATCAGGATCTGCGCTCATATTTTCAAAAGGCAGAACAGCGACCGCCGGCTTGTCGGATCGTGAGCTGGCTGGGAGCATTGGCGTCAAACCGCCAACGTCCATGCAGTAGGTCTTCACGGGCCGCGCGATGTTCTTTAGGTGCTGCTCGCCCACATACTCGAAGTGGAGATCGACTTTTCCCGACAGTTGTTCGTGAGCTGAGCCGGATATGAGCACGCTGCCTGGCGGACATAATTGCTCCAAGCGCGCGGCAACATTGACCCCATCGCCGAGAAGATCATCTCCCTCGATCACTACGTCTCCGAGGTTTATGCCGATCCGGAGCACAATGCGGCGTTCAACTGCAACCTGTTCCTGTTGAACGGCAAGCTTTTCTTGTACTGCCGCCGCACAGGCAACTGCTCCGACAACAGATCCGAACTCCGCTATGAGGCCATCACCCATCAATTTGACTGTCCGACCACGGTACTCTGCTATGAGCGGTCGGAACACGGCACCCCATAGCTCTCTAATTGCCGCAAGCGCGCCTTCCTCGTCAGTCTCAACGAGCCGGCAGTACCCAACGACATCGGCAACCAAGACGGCTGCGGTCCTACGTTCGACCTGAGGCGTCGTCATCTCGTCCTCCGCTGACGCGAGCCAGTCATCGAAGATATTCTGGAAAGCTGCTGCGATAATACCTCATCGAAGCATTCAAGACGATCCTAATCCGCTCGGCGTCACTCATCGATGATGTGCACCGCAAGAGGTTGGGTACTGTTCGCCGCGCCGCCCGAAGGTGTGGAAATTAGATCGTGACCTGTTCCCCGATCTCCTCGACGCGGTTTGCGGGAAGCTTGAAATAGGTCGACGGGTCGATCCCAAGGCCTGCAAGCGGGATGTAGATGGGCGATCGACCGCCTTCGATTGTTTAAGCCCTCATTCGCGGGGTTTTGGCGAACACACTAAGACCGAGCCTGACGGAGCTTGCAATGGAGGTCGCAGGCGGCGCGGCATTCCATCGAGAGAACGGGCTGGAGCGCTGCTTCCGTGACATACAGGGCGCGCGCTATCATCCGATGCAGCCCGGAGCCCAGGCGCAATACGCGGGTTCATTCGCACTCGGACTTCCCACCGAAAACATTTTCGAACTCCTGGCGCAACGACGGACTCCGCGGAATCGTAGGTTAGGTGGTGTAGTTTGACATCCGGAATCCGAATGGACGAGCGGAGCAAGTGTTCAGGTGCTCAATTTACTACCTCCGCAGCTCTCAAGGACCGCTCGAGCATCCTGAAGTTCGAGCGTCCCGTGGCAGTTAGAGAGACAGCCGAGGAGCGGCATGAGCAGCTCGCAGGCCTGTGCTCTAAGACCCTGTGCTCGCCAAAGCCGGGCCAAACTCACCGCCGAGCGCAGTTCCCACATCTTCGCATCCTGCATGCGAGCGACGTCGAGCGCACGGCGGAAGCACGCCTCGATTCCGGCAGGATCGCACTCTGAGCTCGATGATATGAGTTCGCCCTTGAGCCGATGCAGCTCCGCCTCGCACCAGCGGTTGCCAGTGCGTGCGACAATGGTAAGCGCCTCGTCAATCAAGGTGCTACCCTCGGCAAAACGATCAGCCTTTCCATGCGCCTCCGCGAGTAAGCCCATCGCCCAAGGCGCCGTCATTCCTGACCCGATCGCCTGCATGCCAGCCAACCCGTCTCGCAACCGCTCGATGCCTTCCGCGATTAGGCCCCGCTCCGCCAGCACCCACCCCTGCAGGAAGACTCCCTGAGTGTGCCAGAATGGAAATTCGTGTTCGGCCGCGAACGCCAACGCCAACTCCGCCGCCTCTTGCGCCTTGGCGATGTCGCGTCGATGCACCTGCAAAATCGCCGCCCATGTCAGTACATAGGCACGGCTGAACAAATGCCTGAGGCTCGCGGTCATGGCGAGCGCCTCGTCCATCAGCTCCAGCGCCCGGTCATCGTGGCCGAGATACCACAGCGCCATGCCGCCACGGCAGAGGCAGATCGGTCCTCCATCCTGTCCATAGAGCGCTAGATGGGCCTGGTGCTGGGCGATGTCGTATTGGCTGATCCCGTGCTCGAAGTGCTTCCATGCCGAGGCGAATTCGCCACGCCAGGAGCAGGTAATGCCCAAAGCATAGGACGCTTCCACCACGAGCACAGGATCCGAGATCTGCTGCGCCAACCTCAGAAGCCGTTCGCCAAGGTCCCGCGCCGCGGAAAGCTCGGACCGCACCGCATGATGAATCGTGAGACCCAGGAGCACCGGGAACAGCCTGGGCGTTTCCTGGATCCGCTCCGCCAGGTTGAGAGCACGGCTGTAGACACGCTCGACCTCCGGGTGGCCATAGCCCTTTGCGGCGGTAAGAACTCGTCCCATGGTGATCAACAACGTCAGCTCAAGCTCGAGTTGCTCCGGATTCTCGGGCATCTGCGCGAGCAGGTCGAGTGCCTTGGCCAAATGGCCGACGGCCTCGGTATTCGCCGCCCGCTCGTTTGCGTGTTCGGCGGCCCGATGCCAGAACACGACGGCTTGCGGCAGCTCTCCTGCCTCCGTCAGATGATAGGCCAGGAGCTCCGGCTGAGCGGACACGACATGTGGGGCGAGTTCTTCGAAGACCTGCGCAATACGGTGATGTAGTTCCCGGCGGCGACTCTTGAGGAGCGACTGATATGCAGTATCTCGGACGAGCGCGTGCTTGAAGCTGTAGACCGCGTTAGGGGGGCTTCCGCGCCGAAAAACTAGCTCAGTAGCAACCAGTTGATCAAGGCTTCTTTGCAGCTCATGCTCATCGAGCACTGCTAACGCGGCAATCAGCTCATAGGAGAACTCGCGCCCAATGCAGGCGCCGATCTGGGCCACCACCTTGGCCCTACCGAGGCGGTCGAGGCGGGCCATCAGCGAGTCGTATAGCGTTATCGGGATCGCCATCGGCGGCATATGTGCAGCCAGTCCAAACTGATCGCCGGCCACTCCCAAGAGACCAGATTCGAGCATGGTTTTGGTCAACTCCTCAAGGTACAGCGGTACGCCATCGGTGTTGGCCAGGATGTAATCGAGCACTCCGGCAGGCAGTGCCTTTCCGCCGGTCAGCCGTTCGACCAGCGATTGCGCGTGCACCCGGTCGAGGCGATTCAGGACCACCTTTGTCACGTGCGGGTAACTACGCCAAGGCGGGACGAACTCGGGCCTGTGGGTAATGACCAGCAGCACCGGGAGCTGCCGGATGTGGTTCACGAACAAGCCGAACAACTCAAGGCTACTCGCGTCCAGCCAATGAGCATCCTCAAGCACCAGGAGCACCGGCTGCTTCGCAGCCAATCTGCCAAGCTGGGCGATGAGCACGTCGAAGGTTCGCTTCTTACGCTGTCGGGGCGCGAGATCCAGTATTGGACAGCGGCCAGGGCCTGGAATTCCGAGAAGCTCGGCCAACAATGGGAGCGCTTCGCTCACCTCACCCACCTGTTCCGCGATCAGCGCCTGGAGTTTGGCGAGCTTCAAGACCGATGAATCCTCGCGTTCAAATCCTGCTTCCTGTTCGAGCGGGCCAATCACCGGACGAAGCGCGCTGTTGATGTGGTATGGCGAGGCGAAGTAACGGCGCAACCCGTGTGGTTCTCGAAGGAGACGCTCGCGAAGGGCCAGGGCGAGACGCGACTTGCCGATTCCGGCCTCACCTTCGAGCAGGACGACCTGACCTTCCTTGGCCTTGGCCTTAGTCCAGCGATCGACCAACAATGCGAGTTCCGGGTCACGGCCGACCAAGGGCAGCACGGTCGCGTGACCGGCCTCGAAACGGTCGTCGCTACGCACTTCGCCGAGCACCCGAAACGCTTCAATCGCCCCGGAAAAACCTTTGATCGGCCGCAGTCCGATGCTTTCCAGCTTGAACTGGCCCCGCAGCAGTGCGCGCGTTGCTTCAGCAATGACCACTGTGCCGGATCCGGCCAACTCCAGTAGACGGGCCGCCAGGTTCGGCGTTTCACCTACAACGCTGCATTCCTCGGCCTCGCCGGTGCCGATGATGTCACCCACCACGACTAGGCCGGTGGCGATTCCGATCCGAACAGCCAGGTGCTCGCCTGCCGCATCCAGCCGGTCGACGGCCTCAATCACCGCGAGGCCGGCCCTCACGGCCCGCTCGGCATCTTCCTCGTGGGCCTGGGGATAGCCGAAGTATACGAGGACGCCGTCGCCCATATACTTGGCAACAAAACCGTCGTACCGGCCGACGATCTCGGTGGCGCAAGCACGGTATGCAACGATCGACTGCCGTAGGTCTTCTGGATCGAGGCGAGCTGAGAGTGCTGTCGATCCAACGAGATCGCAAAACATCACCGTAAGCTGTCGCCGTTCCGCCTCGCTGCGGATCGGTGACACGGAGGGACGTAGTGCCGCCGTGAGCGGCGGCGACTGCTGAGCCAGAGTCGCGGCCGCCCTGAGAAAACGCTTGCGGTCACCAAGGGACAGTCCGAGCTCCTTGAGGTCGGCATCGGTGAGATCGTCGACGACATCGAGATCGATGCCGTTCTTCACGAAGGCTTGGCGATACCGCTTAAGCCTGATGCTGGCGAGCCAGTCTCCGATGTCGGACATGATCTAGGATCCTCTGACATGGTCGAATTCGGATTGCTCCTGAGACGCTTTCCCACCGGGCCGAGGATATCCAGCTTACACCTATCGCCCTGAGCAGTCACCCACGGCTGGCACGTGGAACGGCTGCAATGCGTCAAAGGCGGCCGACGCAACCGGTTCGCACGAGGAACATCCGCGTTGCTATGAACGCGGATGTTGGAGGAAAAGCATCGCTTGGGATGCAAGCCCGCGCTGAGCGCCGGATAACGCTTACTTCGCTATTGGGCGCACAGTTGCCATTTAAAAGCCGTGCTCGGTTGAGCGGTAGGCCGCAAGTGGTACATTCCTTTAATGGAAGTTCCGGCTCTTCACCTTGAGCTGATCAATATGAAGATCTGGAATGAAGATGTCCCTCGGCTTTGCGGCGGCCACGCTGTCCCGCGAATCCGGCGTTCCGGGCGAGCCGTGCACGAACTCGTCTCCCCTGCCGGTCGGCAGCCGGAACTCGGCGTCGCGGTCGGCCAGCCCGGATAGATCGCCGGACAGATCGAATACCTGCTGGGCCACGAGATGGACGACGTCGCCTTCACGCTGAATTCTCCCATTGATGGCTATCATCGATGCCCCGAGGACGACGCGACGGCGCTGCTCGAAGAGCTTGGGCCAGACAACGACGTTGGCCGGACCGGTCTCGTCCTCGATCGTCATGAAGATGACGCCCTTGGCGCTGCCAGGTCTCTGCCGGACGAGAACAAGGCCGGCGGTCATCAACCAGCGACCATCGCGCGCGTTCATAGCTTGCGCGCAGGTGACGATCCGGCGCTCCGTCAGGGCCTTCCGAAGGAATGCGACAGGATGATCGCGTAGCGTCAGCCCGATATGACTGTAGTCCTGGACCACGTTGTGCCCCTCGGTCATTTGACGGAGAGCGACCTCGGGTTCCTGTTGCTCGGCGACCGCCCTCGCCTCACGTTCTGAGGCGGCTGCAAAGAGCGGAAGCGGTTCGTCACGCAGGCCCTTGATCGCCCACAAGGCGTCGCGTCGCTGAAGTCCCAGCGACGGCAGGAAGGCGTCGGCCTCGGCGAGCTCGACCAGAGAAGCCGCCGGAACCCCGGACCGTCGCCACATGTCATCGATGCTTTCGAACGGCTGATCCATGCGATCAGCCACGACACGCGCGGTATCGGCGGCGGCAAGGCCGCGCACCATGCGCATCCCGAGGCGGACTGCGTGACTGTCAGCATTGCCGATGCGCTCAAGCGTGCAGTCCCACCGGGAATCTCAACCCCGTGGTTCCGGGCGCAGCCGACAATTTGGGCCGGCGCGTAAAATCCCATCGGCTGCGAGTTCAGCAGCGCCGCGCAGAAGACGTCAGGGTGGTGGCATTTCACATAGTTGGAGGCATAGGCGATCAAGGCGAACGACGCCGCATGGGATTCCGGGAATCCATAGCTGCCGAATCCTTCGAGCTGGCTGAAGGTCTTCTCGGCAAACTCGGCCGTGTAGCCGTTCCTGATCATGCCTGAGACGAGCTTGTCCTTGAAGCGCGAGACGCCGCCAGTGAACTTGAAGGTCGCCATCGATTTTCGAAGCTGGTCGGCTTCGCCGCCGGTGAACCCGGCGCAGACCATCGCGACCTTCATCGCAGACTCCTGGAAGAGCGGAACGCCGAGAGTCTTGCCGAGAACGGCTTCGAGTTCCGGCGTCGGATAGACGACCGGCTCCTTGCCCTCCCGGCGACGGAGATAAGGATGCACCATATCGCCCTGGATCGGACCAGGTCGCACGATTGCGACCTGTATGACCAAATCATAAAATGTCCGTGGCTTGAGCCGGGGCAGCATCGCCATTTGTGCTCGGGACTCGATCTGGAACGTCCCCAAAGTGTCTGCATTCCGGATCATTGCATACGTCGGCGGGTCCTCCTGAGGGATCTTCGCGAGATCAAGGTGCTCGTCCTTGTGTTCTCGGATGAGAGCGAAGGTCTTCGCCATGCAGGTCAGCATGCCGAGCGCCAGAATGTCGACCTTCATGAATTTGAGCGCCTCGACATCGTCCTTGTCCCACTCAATCACTTGCCGGTCGACCATTGCGGCGGGTTCGATCGGGACGAGATCGTCGAGGCGGTCGTGCGTCAGGACGAAGCCGCCTGGATGCTGTCCCAGATGCCGAGGAGCGCCCATGAGCTGCTGTGCAAGCTTGAGGGTCAACGCCAGACGGCGGTCTTCCGGGTTCAAGCCCTGATCGCGAAGACTGCGGTCGCTGACCAGCTCTTCCGACCACGCCCACATGCCCGAGGACAAGGCTTTAATGAGGTCCTCGGGCAAGCCGAGCGCCTTGCCGACGTCTCGGATGGCGCCCTTGGCCCTGTAGCGTGTGACGGTGGAGCAGAGTGCGGCCTTGTCCTTCCCGTAGGTCTTGTAGATCCATTGGATGACCTCCTCGCGGCGTTCGTGCTCGAAATCAACGTCGATGTCCGGCGGCTCGTCGCGCTCCTGGGAGACGAAGCGTTCGAACAGGAGATCGTTGGTCGAAGGGTCGATGCTGGTAATGCCAAGGATATAGCAGACGGCCGAATTCGCCGCCGACCCCCGCCCCTGGCAGAGGATGCCTTGCGACCGGGCAAAGCGGACGATCGAAAAAACAGTCAGGAAGTATGGGGCGTATTTCATCGTCCGGATGAGATCGAGTTCGTGACGGACGATTTTGAGAACCTCCGGCGGCAAGCCTTCCGGATAGCGGTTGGGCACGCATTCCCAGACATAGTGCTCGAGGGATTCCTGTGGGGTCTTGTCTGGGAGGATCGCCTCCTCGGGATACTGGTAGGTCAGTTCCTCCAGGGAGAACCTGCATCGCTCGACGATCTCCATCGTCCGGGCCAGCGCCTCGGGGTAGCGTGGAAACAGTCTCTCCATCTCTTCCGGCGGTTTGAGGAACCGGTCGGCATGACGCTCGCGCTTGAAACCGACGGTGTCGATGATCGTGTTGTGACGGATGCAGGTGACGACGTCCTGAAGCTGCCGTCTGCCCGGTTCGTGGAACAGGACGTCATTGGTGACAACCGTCTTCACACGGTGCTTGACGGCCATGTTCGACAACGCGTGAAGCCTTACCTGGTCGTTCGGACGACGCCGGAGACAGAGCGAGACGTATGCCCCATCTGCGAAGACCTCGGCCATCTTGCGAAGTTGGATGGCGCAGACATCGTCTGGGAGGTCGGGCACGAGGATACCGAGGAGCCCTTCGGAATAGAGGGCGACGTCCTCGAGGTTCAGGATGCAGTTCGCCTTGCCGCCCCTGCCCTTGCCGAGCGTCAGCAAGCGGGTCAGGCGCGAATATGCGGCGCGATCCGTGGGATAGACGAGGATCGACATGCCGTCCTGCAGATCGAGTCGACAGCCCACGACGAGGCGGACGCCCGTCGCGCGGGATGCTTCCAGCGCTCTGACGATGCCTGCCAGAGAGTTTCGGTCGACCACGCCGAGAGCTTCGATGCCGAGTTCCCTGGCGGTCGCGAAGAGCTCGTCGGCCGAGGACGCGCCACGAAGGAAGCTAAAGTGCGTCGTGACCTGGAGCTCGGCGTATCTCATCCGAATATCCCGTGCATGAACCATTTATGGGAGCCCGTTTCGGGATCGATGCCGTCGCCGGAGCGAAAGATCCAATATCGTTCGCCGATCTCGTTTTCGACGACGAAATAGTCGCGCACCGCCTCGAATTCGCTGTCGCGCATCCACCATTCGCCGAAGACGCGTTCCGGCCCATCCGCACGCTTCACCCGATGGCGCTTGCCGCGCCACGTGATGCTGGCAGGCGGATGATCCGGCAGCAGAGCTATCGCCTCGATCGGATCCGGACGCGCAAACAGCCGCACAGGCCGCCGCCAATGGTGGACCCAACCCTCCGTCACTTCCTCGCCGACGGCGGCGATCCGCTGGACGCTACGCTCCGGAACGTCGGATGCGACTGGCGCGACCCGGAAGACGCGCTGGCCTCGATTGCCGAAGACGTCGATCAGCGGGTGATGTCGGCGTCCTCGTCGTCGATAAGAGATGAGGTCTTCTGCTTCTCCTCGAGCGGTTCCGACATCACCGCGACGAGGGTCAGCTTTTCGATTCCGAACCCCGGTTCGATCTTTTCCGTCCGGTCACGGAACAGTTTCGTCAGCCAGGCGACATCTCGCACGGGCTTGGCGGTTCCCGCTCTGATCGCTTGGCGAGTACCGTCGACCTTCTCGACGATGAGATCGGTCCGACGGACGCCAAGACCCCTCCGCTGGAGTTCGGCGACGAGTTGAACAACCAGCCGTCCGACGTACTTGGTGATCGTCTCCGGCGCACCGATCGGTTCGGCGAACGCCCGGCTGACCTCGACGAGTTCCGGGCTACGGATGGGATCTATTGGTTCGAAGACGCGACCGAACATCTGGTCGAGACGGCGACCCACTTCCGGTCCGAAGCGAAACGCCAAGGGAGCGCGCGGCGTTGCCGAAAGCTCCCCTATTGTCCGAAAGCCTAGCGTGCGCAGATCGCTCACGATCTTCTCGGGCAGCCGAAGCAGCGAGATCGGAAGGCGCTCGACGGCCCGGATAGTCTCCCCACTCGGGACGATGACGGTTTCCCGGTTGATGGCACGGGCGCATGCGTGGGCGGCACCCCACGTGTCCGCTATGGCGACCCGTGTTGTCAGGCCCTTGGCGCGGAAGCGGTTGGCGATGCTCGTCAACATGCGCTCCTCGCCACCCTGTAGATGGTCCGCGCCCTCCGTATCCATGACGATGCCATTCGGCGGGTCGATGGCGACGATCGGCGAATACTGGCTCAACGCCCACATGGTGATGCGCTCGAGCGCCGCTGCATCGGCGGCGGGATCGGCGTCGATCATACGGAGACCCTGGAAGAGCGCCTGCGCCTTGGCGGCCGGAATGCCCACATGGAGGCCGACCTTCCTGGCCGCGGCGTCGGCGGCCGACACCCAGCGCTTGGAGCCGCTCTTCGAAATGACGGCGATCGCCTCCTCAACCGGAATGACGGGATCGGCCCGCCTGATCCTGTCCGTAGGGAGATCGGGAAAAAAAATCGATACGACCCTCGGCATCGCAGGCCCCCACTTCGAACTCAGCGCATTCGCCCGCTTTCACCCTCATCAGCTCCAGAAGCCACCTCGCCCGCCCGACGCCCGGAACTGGCAGCTCCTCGCTGGGGATGACGCTCACCCTCCAGCGCGTGGTCGACGCCGTCGGCTGGCCGAAGTCGCTGGCTTCGGTCTGCCGTCTCCATCGCCGCACCACGAGCGCCATCGTGCCGGTTTTCTCGGCTGCGAGTTGCAGCCGCCGGGACGCCGCCATCGGCAGCCGGACGATCTCGCCGATCACCGCCCCGAGGCCGCCGTATGAAAGGCCCTCCTCCATATTGGCAAGGACGTCTTCCTCCTTGTCGGACTCGACAAAGACGACCCGGTTCGGATGAAGACCCGCCTGCGCCAGGGCCGGGAAGAACAAGTCGGGACGTGTCAGGCACCAGACGACCTTGCCTTTGGTGCGAGCGGCTATCCCGGCCACGAACAGGGCGGCCGCCGCCCCGTCGACGGTGCCGGTCCCGCCGCCGGCGCACTCGTGCAGCGCCCCATAGGCCAATCCACCACCCGGAAGCCGCTCGTCGATCTGCGCTACACCGAAAGGCAAAACGCCACGGTTGCGCCGACGGGCGCTTTCCAGGTGCGCGATCTGCTCGCGCAGGCCGTCGCGGACGGCGTTTGGGGCGGCGGCTGAGTTCATGATCTCCTTCGACGGCAACCCGTTTTCGGCTTGAGAAACAGTAATATGTTCTGTATTTGTTCTTATAGAGTAAATGAGTCAATGCGCATGTGACCCGCTGAAGTTGAGCACGGGTGCAAGGCAGAAAAATCGCCAGCGGATTCAATCGGATGGTGAGAAAGGAATATTTTCGGATGCGCCGAACGCGGGTTGTGGACGATGCGCCCCCTAGACTGAAAGATCATAAAGTCCCGGTGGTCGAACTCATCTGCCGGGTCTGCGATCGCCATTGTGCACATGAGCGCAAACTGTTGGTGAAAGCGTTTGGCGCAAGCGTCACCTTCGCGGAAATCCGCCGGCGCATGGCCATGGGCTGCGAGCGGATGCAGACGCCCCACGGTGACAAGTGTGGGGCGCACTTCCCATGTTTGAGTCATGGTCTCGCTGATGGAGGCTAGATGATAACAGGCGAAGACAACCGCGAACGGCCGCGCAAGATTGTGCATGTCGACATGGACGCCTTCTACGCATCGGTCGAGCAGCGCGACAATCCGGAGCTGCGTGGCCTGCCGGTTGCCGTCGGCAGTCCTGCTGCCCGCGGCGTGGTGGCGGCCGCCAGTTATGAGGCCAGAAGGTTCGGCGTCCATTCCGCCATGCCCTCGGTGACTGCGCAGCGGAAATGCCCGGACCTCATCTTCGTCAAGCCACGCTTCGACGTCTACAAAGCCGTGTCGTTGCAGATCCGAACGATCTTCGCCGAATACACGCCGATGATCGAGCCGTTGTCGCTTGACGAGGCTTATCTGGACGTCACCGAAAACCTCAAAGGGATGGAGATTGCCACCGAGATCGCGGAGGAGATCCGCGCCAGGATCAAGGCGGCGACAGGACTGACCGCATCCGCCGGTATTTCCTACAACAAGTTCCTCGCAAAGATGGCATCCGACCAGAACAAGCCGGATGGCCAGTTCGTCATCACGCCGAAGAATGGTCCGGCCTTCGTCGAGCGCCTGCCCATCAAGAAGTTTCATGGCGTCGGACCGGCGACGGCCGAGAAGATGCATCGGCTCGGGATCGAAACGGGAGCAGACCTGAAGGAGAAAACACTCGACTTCCTCGTCGAACATTTCGGGAAGTCAGGACCCTATTTCTACGGGATTGCTCGCGGAATCGACGATCGTCAGGTCAAGCCGGACCGAGTGCGGAAATCAGTCGGCGCCGAAGACACATTCGCTGAGGACATCCATTCCTACGAACCCGCGCGCGAAGGGCTTCAGCCGCTGGTCGAGAAAGTCTGGGGATACTGCGAGGCCAATGAGATCGGCGCCAAGACGGTGACGCTCAAGGTCAAATATGCCGACTTCAGCCAAATCACCCGCAGCAAGACCGCTCCGGGACCCCTGTCGGCGATCACTGATCTCGAGGAGTTGGTCGACCTGCTTCTCATGCCGCTCTTCCCGCCGCAAAAAGGGGTCCGTCTGCTCGGCGTGTCGCTGTCTTCGTTGGAACGGCGGAGGCTTGAATCGACGCCGCAGTTGCGGCTGGCACTTTAGTTAGACACTTGCCGAATTTTTCCTGTCGGTGCCCATCGTGGCATAATTGTCGAGCCCATTGATGTGCGGTGACTTCCGACCGGAGAAGAGCACACCGGATAGGTCCCGTGTCAAAGTTCTGCTGTTGACCGATCGAGCCAGACTTCCAGAGTATCAGACCTCTGGGCCAGCCGGGGCGGACGTCTTCGCTGCCTTCGATGGCCCCGCCATCGAGCTGGCGCCAGGAACCGGCGAGGTCAGCACAACCGGGATCGCGCTCGAGTTGCCTTTGGGCGGGGAAGCTCAGATCCGATCTCGCTCGGGGTTGCCGGCGGAACATGGAATCATAGTCCTGAACTCACCCGGCACGATCGACAGCGACTACCGGGGCGAGCTCAAGGTGATCCTATTCAACACTTCCAACGCGCCCTTCAGCGGTTCCGGTGACCGCATTGCTCAGTTGGTCATTGCCCCTTTCGTGCAGGCGGAGTTTCAATCTTTGCCGGAGATTTCGGAGGCACCTCGCGGAGGCAGGGGCCTCGGCAGCACGGGGATTATGATATCGCTTTCGATGGCACCAATGATCGCTTTCGGTGGTGGGCTCACGGGATGAATGCAACACACTATTCTTTTGTCAAAGAGGAGTGTGGACATGAAGCGTCGACGTCGCATGTATTTTTCTGCTGCTCAGCGATCGGAAATCTGGGACCGATGGCAGGCTGGCGAGTCTATGAAGTCGATCGGACGCCTTTTTGATCGGGGATCTTCATCGATCTTCTCAGTGATCTCTCCCGCTGGTGGCATACGTCCGGCCGAGCGGCGACGAACGCCGAAGGCACTCAGTCTGAGTGAACGGGAGGAGATATCCCGAGGGCTCAGCACGCAGTGTTCTTTACGATCGATCGCCCGCACATTGGGTCGATCTCCCTCTACGATCAGTCGTGAAGTCCGTCGCAATGGTGGGCTGGATTGCTATCGGGCAGCACGTTCCGATCAGGCTGCCTGGGATCGATCCTTGCGTCCCAGGCTTGCTATGTTTCCTTGGCCCGCACAGTATCTGCCAAGCTGCAGCGGAAATGGTCGCCAGAGCAGATTGCTGGCTGGCTCAAGCGTACTTACCCAGGGGAGCCACTCAAACAGGTGTCGCACGAAACGATCTATCGCAGCCTGTACATTCAGGCCCGCGGGGTGCTGAAAAAGGAATTGCTTGAACACCTTAGGGCAAGAAGAACAATCCGTCGTTCCCGGCACGCCAGCATCAAACGGAGTGGATTGGGCCAGATCAAGGATGCGATATCCATAAGCGAGAGACCTCCGTCTGTCGAAGATCGTGCCGTTCCCGGCCATTGGGAGGGCGACCTCATCGGCGGGTCCAGAAACAGCTACATAGCGACGCTGGTCGAGCGTCACTCGCGCTATGTGATGCTGATCAAGGTCGCCAATAAGGATACCGAAAGCGTGGTCTCTGCCTTGATCAGGCAGTCGCAAAAACTACCGGCCGAACTCTATCAATCACTGACCTGGGATCGGGGAAAGGAACTGGCCGACCACCAACGACTGGCAATGGCCGCTGACGTTGAGATCTACTTCTGCGATCCTCGATCACCCTGGCAGCGCGGTTCGAACGAAAACACCAATCGGTTGCTGCGCCAATATCTCCCACGCGGCACCGACCTGTCCGTACACAGCCAAGCCAAGCTCAGTGCTATCGCAAGGCAGCTCAACGAACGTCCAAGAAAGACCTTGCTTTATCAGACGCCCGCGGAGAGGTTTGCAGAGTGTGTTGCAGCGATCAGTTGAACCCACTGTACATTGCGGTCATTGAAATGCGGATCGCGCAGTCAGCCACCAATCGCCAGCGGATTTTAATGAGACGCTTGCAATCGTTGTTGCACAATTCAGTCGATCACATGATTGCCAGCGGTCATCGGACAGGCCGGGTTTGTCGGCGAAGCCACAGAGAGATAGGTCGTTCCAGAAGTTGGTCTTGGGGTTCAGGGCGATCCAACGACCGCCCATCGAACCGTCCCCGGTGAGCTATTTGGCCACGTGCCACACTCCTCCAACGCCATCGCCGTTGGCTTCACCGGCTTTCTTATCCTCGACATAAGTGTAAAGCGGCTTACCCTCATAGGCCCACATCTCTTTGCCATCCGCAGCTTTGACCAGAGACCATTCGCCTTCCGCCTTGGCCTTGGCTCCAGCGTGGAACGCCGGCCACTTCTTCAGGCAATCGCTATCGCAGTTGGATTTGCCTTTCGTATCTTTGTCGAAGGTGTAAAGCACCATGCCTTTTTCAGTGCCCAGGACCTTGCCCATTTTCGTCTCGACCATCTTGGCCGGCTCGGCCGCAAAAGCAAACCCGGTGAAAGCAGTTAACGCACCTATCGCGATCAATATCGTTCTCATGATTTTTCTCCCATTCGGCAGTGCCGGCGGAATGCCAGCAGTACCCGATCTAACTGACAAAAACGCCCAACTATGAAAGCGGTTCCGCTCATGGAGGATGACACGACATACCAGGGGTCAATTTTGTTCCCGTGGAATGCGTGAGTGTATGTCCGGCCTGCGCCCTCTACCTCAGCCGCGACGCGCAGCGGGTTCGTTCAACGGCCCCAATCGGCCCCACTCTGCGCGCGGCGGATGTCTCCTACTGACGCGGATTCATCCGCGAATCCCGCACATCAGCAGGCCGACCGCCGCTTTAGTCGGGCTGCTCTCGCCTTGCACGGAACCTCGAAGGTTCCACGCCAGATGCCCAAGTCAGCAGTTTGGGCGGCTACCTGATCGTCCTGAAATGCTCCCTTGGAATATCTAGGCCAGTCTATGGCCCAGCCCTGCCTCACCAGCCAGGAATTCACGCTCTGCCCATCTGCCCTGAAGCAATCGGCAACAACGCGCTGATATCTGTCCTTGCCATGGCCCACGCAGCGGATCGGGCGCGATTTCGAAAGAAACTCGTCGAGTGCGAACGCGGCATCCTTGCCGCAGCGGTATGGCCTCCCTGCCGCGTCGCGACAGGCCTGCCAGCTTTCCGGAGCATCGATCCCATTCAGCCGGATCCGCTGCCCGGCGATCTCAATCGTGTCACCGTCGATGACCGACGCTCGGCCGATAAGCTGATCTGCTCCGGCAATCGAGTTGTCCAATGGATTCATTAGTGACTTCAGTAAGAGACGCGATGATTGGAGGAAGATGGAACTGCGGCCAGAAACACGGCAAAAACCTGACCTTGGCCGTCCTCAAGCCACACAACTCCGAGCAGCTCAGGCAGATCGAGCGTCAGATGATCGCGATCGAAAAGGAGATCATGCTGATCATTAAGGACGATCCCGACCTCGCGGGGCGCTTCGACATCATTGTCTCGATCCCGGGCGTGTCTGTAGTCACCGCCTTCGCGCTCCTGATCGACATGCCCGAACTCGGCACGCTCGATCAAGGGCAGGCAGCCTTGCTCACCGGCCTGGACCCGTCGCACGGCAGTCCGGGGCATGGACCGGCCGTCCCTTCAGGGCGCTCCGACATCAGGTCGTGGAGCGCCCTCACGTTTTCGATACCATTGCCGGAGATTGAAAGGCACTATGATACGGGGTAATTCTGTGATCGGCAGTGGAGAATCCGAGCCGGCAAACCAGCATCCGAGTGCTGAGTTGCACCAAACGAGCCAGAGCCTTTAAGACCGGTTGCGAAGTATCGCCGAACTAGCCTCCTGAGATCAACATGCAGTTCAAGCGCAATGAAATTCACGAGCTGTCGATCTTTCTCGCGATAGTCCAGTACCGTAGTTTTCGGAAAGCGGCGGATCACCTAGAGGTAACGGCTTCCGCCCTGAGCCACAGCATGAAGGCGCTTGAGCAAAGGCTGGGCGTTCGCCTCCTTAATCGAACCAGCCGCAGCGTTGCGCCAACCGCCGCCGGAACGGCGCTTGCCGAGAAGATTTCTGCCGGGCTCGAGCTTATCAACTCCGGCTTGGAGGACTTGAACGGGCACTATCAAGCTGGCGCCGGCAGCATTCGCATCAATGTTCTCAAAGATGCCGCCGTACTGCTTTTGCGGCCAGCCATCCCGGTGTTCCAGCAGCGCTTCCCCAATGTCGAACTTGAGGTCGCCGTAGATGACCAGTTCGTCGATGTCACCGCGGACGGCTTCGATGCCGGTATCCGGTACAGCGGCACCATTCCGGAAGACATGATCGCAGTTCCTCTCACTGCTCCTTTAAAATGGGTCGCGGTCGGTGCCCCCGACTATCTGAGGAACCACGGCCGCCCCGTGATGCCGGAGGATCTCAATTCCCACCGCTGCATCCGGATACGGACGGGCCGCGGCCAGATCTACAAGTGGGAATTTGAACGCGGCGACGACCGGCGCGAGATCGACGTTCCCGGACCACTGATCTCGGGCGAAACCGATCTTGCCATCAATGCGGCGCTCGAAGGCGCCGGGCTGTGCTATTGCCTGGAAAGGCTTGCAAGCCCCCATGTCTCGGCAGGGCGCCTGGAGGTCGTTCTTCCGAAGTGGGCGTCAATAGGCCCGCCGTTTTCGATGTATTATTCCAGCAGGCGGCAGCTTCCCTTCGGCGTCGAGGCCCTGATCAAGATCGTCCGCAGCCTCAACGGATTGTAGCGGCCAATTCCGATCGATGAATCAAACTCATCGGCTCAGTGATTTTCAGTCTATTGATTCATCGCTTTCCCACGTTGTACCGCTTTTTTCGAACCTTCGTGGAGAAGCGAGCAATCACATGAGCAAGCGGATCGTATTTACCGGCGGAAGCGGCAAGGCCGGCCGTCATGCCGTTCCATATCTGGTCAACAAGGGTCACAAGGTCCGCAATCTCGACCTCGTTCCTTTGAACTGCCCCGGCGTGCAGACGCTGATCACCGATCTGACCGACAGCGGCCAGACCTTCAACGCTCTGTCGATGCATTTCAGCGGCAAGGATCTGCAGACGGCAGGCGGACCAGCCAAGGTCGATGCCGTCGTGCATTTCGCAGCAATACCGAGCCTTCTCCTCAAGCCCGACAACCAGACCTTCGCGGTCAATGCGATCTCGACCTACAACGTCATCGAAGCCGCGGTGAAGCTCGGTATTCAGAAGGTGATCATCGCGTCGAGCGAGACGACCTATGGCGTCTGTTTTGCCGAGGGCGACAAGGATTTCCATTCCTACCCGCTCGAGGAAGACTATGACACCGACCCGATGGACAGCTACGGCCTCTCCAAGGTCGTGAACGAAAAGACGGCCCGCGCCTTTGCGATGCGTAGCGGCATCGACATCTACGCCTTGCGGATCGCCAACGTCATCGAGCCGCATGAATACGACCGTTTTCCCGGTTTTCTCGCCGATCCGGCATCGCGCAAGCGGAACGCCTGGAGCTATATCGATGCCCGCGATCTCGGGCAGATCGTCGACCTTTGCCTGCAGGCCGACGGCCTCGGCTTCCAGGTTTTCAACGCCGTCAACGACACTATCACGGCGGCGGAGCCGACACGTGATTTCCTCGCCAGATGGGCGCCGAACACGCCCATCGTTCGAGAGCTCGGCGAATTCGAAGCGCCTCTCTCAAACCGGAAGATTCGTGAGGTTCTCGGTTTCAAGGAAGAACACAACTGGCGGAAATACGTGGCCGGCCTGTGATCTCGCAACCGCGCATCTGTCAGGACTGACAATCATCAACTCGGAGGAAAGATCATGAAGACCGTGAGACTTGGTAAAACCGGGCTTGAAATCAGCCGCATCTGCTTTGGCTGCATGTCCTTTGGCAAGCAGACTGACGAACGCCCATGGGTTCTCGGGCTCGATGAGGCGCGGCCGTTGTACAAGCGCGCCTGGGACGCCGGCATCAATTTCTTCGACACGGCCAATGTCTACGCGCAGGGCACCAGCGAAGAGATAACTGGCGCCTTGCTGAAGGAACTGGCGCCCCGCCAGGAAACTGTGCTCGCGACCAAAGTATTCGGCCGCATGCGTCCCGGCCCGAACGGCCAGGGCCTGTCCCGCGCCGCGATCCTTACTGAGATCGACAACAGCCTGCGCCGCCTCGGCACCGACTATGTCGATCTCTACCAGATCCACCGCTTCGACCCATTCACTCCTGTTGAAGAAACGATGGAGGCCCTGAATGACGTCGTGCGCGCCGGCAAGGCCCGCTATATCGGCGCATCCTCTATGTGGGCCTGGCAGTTTTCCAAGCTCCAGCATGCCGCCGAGCTCAACGGCTGGACAAAGTTCGTCTCGATGCAGAACCAGGTGAGCCTCACCTATCGCGAGGAAGAACGCGAAATGCTGCCGCTCTGCGCCGATCAAGGCATTGCCGTATTGCCGTGGAGCCCGCTTGCCGGCGGCAAGCTGACCCGTCCCTGGGGTACCGAGACCAAGCGCGCCACCACCGACCGCTACAACAAGAGCATGTATGAGAAGACCGGCGACCGGGACATCGTCGACGCCGTCGAAGCCGTCGCCAAGGCGCGCAGCACCTCCATGGCGCAGGTCGCGATGGCCTGGGTTCTGCAGAAGCCGGTCGTAACCTCACCGATCGTCGGCGTCAGCAAGATGAGCCATCTTGAAGATGCGATCGCCGCGGTCGAGCTCGAACTCACCGGCGATGACATCAAGACGCTCGAAGCCCCTTACAAGCCGCTGCATGTGGGCGGCTTCTGACTACAGCGCCGCGCGTCTTTCAAGACGCGCAAAGGACGCTGTAACATTTTGAAACTGCTGCATACTTTTATCCTTAAATCGAATCCGATTTAAGGAATTATGCAGATGCAAGGAAGAGAACGTGACGAAAGAACCAATGGTCGCCGGCATCCCGCAGATGGGTTATGGCACATGGAACCGCTCGGCCGATGAAGCCCATCAGGGCGTCATCTGGGCGCTTGAAGCCGGCTGCCGCCACATCGACACCGCCCAGGGCTATGGCAACGAGCAGGATGTCGCCCGCGGCATCAAGGACGCCGGCGTGGCGCGCAGCGAAATCTTCATCACCACGAAGGTGAAGCCCGATAATTACGGCCCCGGCGCCGTTATGCCATCGGTCAGGGAAAGCCTGGAAAAGCTCCGCGTCGACCAGGTCGACCTGTTGCTCCTGCACTGGCCGTCGCCGCACAATAAATATCCGCTCGCCGACTATCTCGGCCAGTTCGCCGAGGTTTTCGATGCCGGCCTTGCCAGGCAGATCGGCGTTTCGAACTTTACCAGGGCACTGATCGACGAAAGCATCCGCCTGCTCGGCAGCCGCACGATCACCACCAACCAGGTGGAGTGCCACGTCTATATGCAGAACCGGCCGATCATCGACTATTGCCAAAAGCTCGGCATAGCCGTCACGGCCTATTCACCGCTCGCGCGCGGCGCCGTCGTCGGCGACCCGGTTCTTGAAGAGATCGGCAAGGCCCGCAGCGCCACCAGCGACCAGGTCGCGCTGGCCTTCCTGATCGCCAAGGGGCATGTCGTGATCCCGTCTTCCAGCAAGAGGGACCGCATCATGCAGAATTTCGAAGCCCGCAAGATCACGCTGACGCCGGCCGAGATCAAACGGATCGAAGGCCTCGAGAAGGGCATGCGACTGGTAAACGGCGATTGGTGCCCCGTTTGGGACGTGTGAAGGCAGTTCGCTGCTCCTTCTTTCACCGCCGTCGACATCGAAATGACAGCCGCCCTTGATGCCGCGGTTGTGTTCAAAGTGGAGATGAATATGGACTATCGCAAGCTCGGTCCCAGCGGGACCGTCGTCACCGCCTATTGCCTCGGCACCATGACCTTCGGCGCGGAGGCCGATGAGGCCGCCTCGCACAAGCTGCTCGACGATTATTTCGCCTGGGGCGGCAATTTCATCGATACCGCCGATGTCTACAGCGCCGGCAAGTCTGAAGAGATCATCGGACGCTGGCTGAAGGCGCGCCCGACCGAGGCCCGCCAGGCGATCGTTGCCACCAAGGGGCGCTTTCCGATGGGCAACGGACCCAACGATATCGGCTTGTCGCGCCGGCATCTCGGTCAGGCGCTCGACGATTCGCTCCGCCGTCTCGGCCTCGAGCAGATCGACCTCTACCAGATGCATGCCTGGGATGCGCTGACGCCGATCGAAGAGACGCTGCGCTTCCTCGACGATGCGGTTTCCTCCGGCAAGATCGGCTATTACGGCTTTTCCAATTATGTCGGCTGGCACATCGCCAAGGCCTCGGAGATCGCCAAGGCGCGGGGTTATACCCGTCCGGTGACGCTGCAGCCGCAATATAACCTGCTGGTGCGCGACATCGAGCTCGAGATTGTCGCAGCCTGCCAGGATGCCGGCATGGGCCTGCTGCCATGGTCGCCGCTCGGCGGCGGCTGGCTGACCGGCAAATACAAGCGCGACGAAATGCCGACGGGCGCCACCCGCCTCGGTGAAAACCCCAATCGCGGCGGTGAATCCTATGCGCCGCGCAATGCGCTGGAGCGAACCTGGGCGATCATCGGCGTCGTCGAGGAAATCGCCAAGGCGCATGGCGTTAGCATGGCGCAGGTAGCGCTCGCCTGGACGGCGGCGCAGCCGGCGATCACCTCAGTCATCCTCGGCGCCCGCACGCCGGAACAGCTCGCCGACAATCTCGGCGCCATGAAACTCAAGCTCTCCGACGACGACATGGCGAGGCTCAATGAGGTGAGCGCGCCTCAGCCTTTCGACTACCCCTACGGCAAGGGCGGTATCAATCAGCGCCACCGCAAGATCGAGGGCGGGCGGTAGTTCGTGGACTGGGACGGTGGCCGAGCCGCCGGTCCGGTTCGCCTCAGCGTAGGACATGGTAACGATTGACGTCGAGCTGAGGCTTGACCTGTCATGCGCTACCCCAGGTTCGGACGCAACCAGTGTTAAGGGGCTCAATGGCAACAGCTCCGCCGCGACAAGACACACCATGATAAAAGTAATCGAAGAGACGGCGCTCCATTTGGCCACCGCATAAGCCGGACAGCGCTCGCTTGAACAGGCGATCAAACGGCTCACCAAGGTGG
The DNA here is from genome assembly GCF_056406515.1 of Rhizobium sp. P1_B8. Classification (NCBI taxonomy): domain Bacteria; kingdom Pseudomonadati; phylum Pseudomonadota; class Alphaproteobacteria; order Hyphomicrobiales; family Rhizobiaceae; genus Rhizobium; species Rhizobium sp. P1_B8. The sequence goes on from NZ_JBFTZZ010000048.1 coordinate 24,193, forward strand.
TGAAATAGGCCGCTTGAGAGTGCGGTCTGTCAGATACCAGCGCCGATCGAGTTCTTTGAGGGCAGACTGTACCTCATCGATTGAAACAGGTTCCGGCGTTCCAGGAAGCCGGCGCTTCGCCGGCTTCGAATCAACAGCGTAAAAGTCCGACGCCCAGGCCGCGAGGATCGCGTGCTTGTCATCGACGGAAAGGGCCGGCGCTTTCACCACGTCCATTGGGCGAGAAGCTGCATGCCCTGAACCAGAACGGCTGGCCCCATCGCCATCGCGTTGCTGGCAGCCTGATGCAGCATGTTGTGCATCATCGGTCTACCTTATCGCACGGCGAATCTCGCGTCGAAGGCGAGACGCGGCGATCACATCGGGTTCCGGCGTGAGAAGATCATGCTTCCCGGCAAAGGCGGCAAACAGGCCGCGCGCGGTTTCCGCTTCGATTTCGCCGCGCAACGCGGCACTGCATGCCTTGAGTGCGATCGAATGTGCGGCGTCTCGCATTGACGCCGGCCATTCGACGAGATGTCGGTAGGCGTCCATCACGCTGCGAACCTCTGCCGGAAAGCCGAGACCGACAAGAATGGAAACAGGCTGTCTGAACATATCGGGTTTCATCGCTCTCTCCTTCCCAACCCGGAATGTTGACGGGCGCCGTCGTCACGGCGCCCATGTACTGCGGACAATATAGCTCAAGCCGCCTTCTGCGCTTCGATCTGCGTCGGAGCAGCAGAGGTCAAAGCAGGAGCGCTCTGGATGGAGATCTGGCGCGGCTTCAGTGCCTCCGGGAACCGGTGTTCGAACGGACGGCCGGCAATGCCGCGATGCAGATAGCCCCGCGGATGTCTCCTGCTTCTTGCCGGTGACAGTCAGCAGATTGGACTGGAAGGTGATATCCAAATCGTCCTGCGCGAAACCTGCCACCGCGATCGAGATCCGATAGGTGTCACCGGTCTTGACGATGTCATAGGGCGGCCAGTCGCTGATCGAACGGGCGCGCTGGGCGTTTTCCAGCAGGTTGAAGACCCGATCGAAGCCGATGCTCGAGCGGAACAGCGGTGCATAGTCATAAGATGTTGCCATAGCCATATCCTCCTTGAAACAACATGGGGTACGGAAACTCCGAAAGACCGTCGTGGGCGGCGACAAAGCCCTGTCGGCAGTGTTAGCCGGTGCCAGAACCTCATGATTCATCAGTCGTTTAGGATGAGCATCCCATTAGGAGGAACTTTCCGATGGCACCAGCAGAGGCCCTCCCAAGACGGATCCCGTGTCGCGGGAGGACAGTATTACGAGGTCCGATACGAAGCGGAAGGGGAGGGCTCTCGAAGACGAAGGTGAAGGCGGCTGTTAAGAAGGTCGGCAACAGTCGCGCGAAGGTTGAAACAAGCCTGAAGAAGTAGGCGCGCGGAGCCAAACCGGAGCCCCTATCGCCTCGTTATCCGGGTCTTCCGAGATGCAGCGGGCCGAGGTCGCCTTTATCACAACGACGGCAAGGGCAACGCCGATCGTGGACGGCAGAAATGCCTTCACTGCGACCGCGACGGCGTTTCGTCTGTAATCACATAACTTGTCTCCTCGCACTCCTCAATTCGATGGGGTGCGATCATTGCCTTGAGCACCCGCCTTGAACGCATCGACCTCCGTGATCAGGCGATCCTTAACCGCGTCGTGGGCATCTGACGCGACCGATGCGGCCTTTTCGTAGACCTCCGAGGCGACCTCTTTGCTTTGGTCGACAACATCCAATGCCTCGGCGGTGAGCCGCTCTTTCGTGAAATCGGCGGCCTCACCGAGAAATTCGTCTTCGGTGTCGGTGTGTGGCAACGCCGCGCCGATAGCCGCGCCCACCGCAAAAGCTAATGCACCGCCGACCAGCGGCTGATCGCGAAACTGGGTAAGGATCGCCTGATTGAGTTTGGTGGTTTGTTCCTGGAGGCTTGTCGCCGCCGAAGAAGATCGGTCAGACACCGAGCCGGCAACTGCACTTGCGGCGTCTTTTGCCTGCTCCCATCTCTCCGCTGCCCAGCCCGTTGCCGCGTCGAACATCGCACCCACCTCGTCGCTGATCTGATCGATCTGCCTGCCACTGGCATCTACAAACCCTCGATAGGTCTTGCCAGCTTCGTCGACGAAGTGACCAGCACGGCGTCCCGTTTCATCGGTCAGCGCTTTCAGCCTCTTGCCGGAGCTGTCCGCGAAATGGCTGTACCGCATCCCGTTTTCGATCTCGGGAGGGCCAAGACGGCGGACCGTTCCGTTCACCGGGTACAGCGGATACTCAGTCGCGGTCCGGAAACTGGTGGACACATCTGAAGAGGAGCTCCCCTTCGCCATTAGCCAGGCGAGGCTCACCCCCATCAAGGCGACAGGCAGGGGATTTTCCTTGAGGGCTTTGCCGAGGTTGCTGACATACTCTCCCCCGCCACTGCTCTTTGCATAGGCCAAGACCTCATCGATCAACTGGCCTGGCGACATTCGCTCCTGAATGGCGTCGATGCGATCTCCGATCCGCCGGCGATCTTGATCGATCTCCTGCTGAAGGTCAGCAGATGTTCTTCCAACTGTCGTTTCCATCAGATCTTCTCCTTGACAACATTGGCATCACGGCGAAGCGAGGTCGCGGTTCGATCCAATTTCAAGTTGCTTCCACGAAGTGCGGCCAGACCACGGGAAACCAACGCCCACGCGATGACTGCGATCACGACGCCGACGATTAGGGACGCGAGGGCACTGGCACTTGTCTCTGTAAAACCCTCGGTCACCAGGAACGCCGCAAGCCCTCCAACGAGGGCGCCCAACAGGACGCCGACAGCGCCAATCGCCAGGACAAGCCCGAAAACAAGCACTTCGACACCGCTAAGCACCTGCGAGAACTTTTCGGACGCCTCGGTCTTGGCGAGATCGATTTCCTTGCGAAGCAGCCCCGTGACATCGGCCACGAGACCGCCAACGAGCTCTGAGAGAGGGGTACTATCGACAGACTTAACCATTGATTTCTCCTCCCGTCGCCGAAGACCCCGAGCGTCCAACTGCAACGGTTTGGCCAATCGCTTCCGTGGGCGATCGCTTGGCGGAGGCAGTCAAAAACCTGCTTGCACTCAAGCCCGCAAGTGCCGCAATTCCAAGAAATGCTAGCGGTTGCTTGCGGCCGAATTCCTCGGCCATCACCGCGATTTCGCCGAGGTCCTTGCCTTCCATTCGTTTGGCCGCGGTCTGGACGCTTCGTCCGATCTGCCTGGCATACCGTCCGATCTCTGGCTGGTCGGATGCCTCCAGTTCCGCGCCGACCATCTCAAGCGCCGTCGCGATGCCGCCAACCTGGCGGGCTGCGAAGTAGGTTTGCTCGGAAATAGCCTCGTTGACCTTTTCGACGGCGGTATCGGCGCCTTCCTTTATGGTGACTCTGGCCGCGGTGACATCATCGGCCAACTTAGATTTCAAGTCCGCGAGTGAAGGCTCCGCCTGCGGGGGCGCAGGCGCTCTTGGAGATGGCGTGGATGTTTGCGATGACGGCTTTGGCGGGCCATTTAATTCTGTGAATTCGCTTGGCACTGTAGCCTCCCATGGCTTAACAAAAGCGGCTCTGGCCGCAATCCTAAACCTCGACTAGAGGCCTTTGTTCCCAGTCCTGAGCGCTGTCGCTCTTTTTGACATTTGACGTCTCCGGCGAGGGCGCGAAGAGCGTTCCAGGCCCTGATGCCGGCGTACCGATCAACCCGCGGGCGGGAAGCCCGTCGACCGCCGGCGCCTGGCAAGACACGGCGGAGTCATGCTCGAGGCTCCAAGCGCCATGCCGAGGAAGTGCTACTCGTCTGAACACTTTGGCGATGCGGCCATTGCCTAGCAGGAGCGCTGCGAGATCCTCGACCGAGTATGCCTGCCGGTATCGAGCCGTCCCGTCGATCTCGACGTGGAGCGGACGCACCGGAACCGGAATGTGAGAGCTGCCCATACGCATGACTCCTGAGTGCTTCGAATCAGTACATGGGAAGTGATTCGCATCGTGCTGAACACGTCGCGTGGCTCCCTCGATACAAATACAACAAAGACATAACATGATCCCGGCGCCGGCTTTGTCGGCACCCTAGAGTTAAGCTCTCGAGTTGGTTGGGCGCGGCATCCTGCTCGTCATATGCTTCTTTCGTGGCTTGGGCGCCGCTCAATCATGAGATAGCTGCACGATCCCAAACGCGCGATATCAATGACCAAATCGGTGAATCGGAGGATGTCCGTGGCACCGTCGAAGACGCCAAGGTCGGCCGGCGCCAAAGGCCTGCAAACAGGAACCATGGTGTGCTAGCGAGTGGTTCACCTGCCTCTCGTCGGTCCGGGCCGGCCACGTCAGCCGTTATCATCTGCCAAAGCGCGGTACCATGTGTGACTCCTGTAGTTGCTGGAGGTCGCCCTCGATCCTCGTCGGAGGAGGATATTCGACGAAGATAGCCGTGGCATTGGTCCCGTGATCGAACTTAACACAACGGCTTATTATCCTCGGTTGCCGTCCCTTGATGCCGGGCTCGGCGGCACGGGCAGTATGATTTCCGACGCGACCTTCCAATCCTTCGCGATCTTCTTCCAGGTGATGATCATCAGGAACGGCTTGGGGGTTCCGTCCTGCCCGGCATAGGACACGGTGATTTCCATCGGCGCGTAGGATTCCGCGACATCCGGGGTCAACGCGACCACCTTGAGCTTGGAGAGATCGGGTGTCAGCACGACAGGGCCAGAGGCGGCTATGTCGTGCAGTTTATGATCGATCGCGTTGTTTCCCCAGAAGCCTGCCCAATTGCCTTCGGAGGGAACGGCGCTCTTCGCCACCAGAAGAGCGGATGGCGATTGCCAGAACATTGCGTGCAGACCCTTAATGTCATGCTTGTTCGCCAGCTCCATGAGCTCGCCGAAACGGGATTGGATCGTGCCGATGGTGCGAGCGTCCAGCGGGTTCTTGTCGGCTGCCGAGGCTACGGTCGCGACAGCGGTCGCTAATGCGACGGTAGCGGCAAAGAGCATTTTCTGCATTGTCTATTCTCTTTTCGAAATGGAGCAGTTGGAGGTGTTCGAATCGCAAAGAGGGACCGGCGACGACGACCGGCTGGTCTTCGGCTTCAAGCCTGCCTCTTGGCGACGTTTGCGGCCCCCCAGAGCGAGCCGACGTTGACCCGATTGGGATAGAGCTGCAGCATGGCGTCGTAGAGTTCGCGCGCGGTCGTGGTCACCTCGTTCAGGCGATTGAAGTCGCGGATATACTGTCGTGTCTCGCCAATGATGCGCGGGTCGTCAGGATTTTCCGGGACCTTGTGCCCTGCGATCACCGCCCGAGGGGCAAGGGCTTCGAGCTTGTCCAGCGCGGAAATCCATTCGAGCCGGCTCTCGGTCGTGGTTTCCCCGAGATAGAGGTGAATGCCGTTGTAGACGACGTCGCCGCCGACAATCAGCCCCGCCGACGGGACATACAGGCTTGTCGACACCGCCGTATCGGTGCGCCCCGCGTTCACTGCCACAAGCTTGTGCCCTTCCAGCTCCAGCTCATTGTTTTCCAAGGGTTCGGCCGCAAACAGCCGGTCGGGGATCTGGCCCGGAAAGAGCCTGCGCCAGAAGTTCTCGACCGAGGCCGGTGACAAATGCTCGTGCATGGCCTCCACCACGGCCGGCGTCGCGACGGCTCTGGCGTTCGGAAAGCGATCGAGGAGCGGCGCTAGCCCGAAGAAGTGATCGCCATGCCCGTGCGTAATGTAGATGGCCGTCAGGTTCTTGCCGCTGGCGGCAACCCAATCCGACAACGTCTGTGTCTGTTCGGTGGTGAGGAAGGTGTCGACCAGGACCGCGTCGCGTTTGCCGTAGATCAGCGTCGATGAATTCGCCACCCACATCAGATCTTCGTGGCCGGGAGGAACGTCGCGGCTGAGCCCTGGGCGCTTGATGTTGAGTGTATTCCGTGAAAGTCCGTTATTGGACGTTGTGTTCGTGGTCATGATCGTTCCTATGATTTGAGAAGCGTAATTGTTGGTTCGACTTGAGCGGAAATAGGCGGAGCACCTATGCGCCAGGCACGGTGAGATGCTCGCGAAATCAAGTCGCTCAAGGACTTCACAAGCAGCGACAAGATCGCACTTCCCGGCATCAAGACGTCGCTTGCCGCCGTCGTGCTGCAAATGATTGTCGCAAAGGAGTTCGGCGAAGAAAACTATGCGAAACTCGATCCTCTCACCGTAAGCCTTCCTCATCCCGAAGCGCTCGCCGCTCTGGTGAGCAGGAAAACCGAAATCAACGCCCACTTCACGTCGCCTCCCTTCCAGTATATCGAAGCCAAGTCGCCGAATGTCCATCGGGTGCTGAGCTCGACGGATTATCTCGGCAACATTACGCTCGACGTCACCTTCGCACCGAAGAAGTTCGTCGATGCCAACCCCAAGATGACGCAGGCTTTCATCGATGCCCTCGATGAAGCCAACGACCTGATTGCCAAGGACAAAAAGAAGGCGGCGGAAATTTTCTCCAGCAGCTCCAAGGTCAAGGTTGAGCCGGCGGATGCGCAGGAGATGATCGAGGACAAGGACGCGAAGTTCGATACGACGCCAAACGGAGTGATGAATTTCGCCGACTTCATGCACCGCGCCGGCCTGATCAAGACCGTTCCAAGCAAGTGGAGCGATATGTTCGTTCCGCAGCTTGCGGATCGCAAGGGCAGCTAAGTTCCTCCCAGCGAGGGTCGAGGCATTCCGATGTCTTGGCCCCTCGTAAATATTCCGACGTCAGTCACAGCGTCTGACAGATGCAGATATGCATCACGAAAATGAATCGAAAGTGGCTTTTCGATTCAGAACTGTCGTTGGACCATAGCGTGAACATCAACGATCATTGGGTATGGGTATTCACCACTACCAGCTTGATCGATGCAAGCCGGAACATGGCCCGATATTACTCGCTTTCGATCCAGCAAACCCTGTTCGGAGGGACGGCGGTCGTGCGAACATGGGGACGGATCGGTAAGGCAGGCAGGGAGATGACAGAACTCTTCGGCACGGAAAGGGATGCGATCTCGCGTTTTCTCGAATTGGCACGGCACAAAAGAAAAAGAAACTATACGCCAGCAAGAAATTGTGGAAACACCGGCTGAAGAGAGTGAGGATGGCTGTCATGGAGAGCGGGCACTCCGGACCGAGACACCAATTTCCTTCAGCGCGGGGACCAGACCTGGGTGTCGGAGAAGCTCGATTGCCGGCGTCGTCGCAAGCTTGCGCGTCACCGCACGGTCGTAGACCGCAAGGCAATGCGCGCCTGTCAACCGCGATGCGATAATAACCCATCGGCATCGAAGGCCCCGTAGACGGCCTCGCTCAGCGCCTGCCCATCGCTGTGGGCTTTCGCACGGGCAGCATCGGTGCTGACCCCGAGCTTCAGGAGGCCGGTGGTTCTCAGATCGAGGACCGTCAAGGGATCGACCGCGGAAACCTCGGCAATCGCCCAGTCTTCGAACTCTGTTTCATCAAGCACCCGGTCGGCGCTCCCCTCGAAGCGGTCGCGCACGATTGTTTCCGCAATCGCCGTCGACAGATCCTGTGCGATGTAGGCCAGGCGAAATCGCCTGTGAGGGCTGGAAAAGCGGCTATTGCCAAAGCCCATGCCGAGTGGCGTCGCCATGTGGTTACGTGGCAAAACGCGCAGCCAGGCATTCGGCCGAAACGCTAGCGCGAGATCGGCAACTGTTGTGGGATCGAGTCGCACGGTTTCAGCCGAAATCACGCTCGGCCGCAGCAAGGACCTCGTCCAGACGGCTGCTTTTCAAGAGATCCAGCGGCGAGCCGCCGATATCGGGCTTTGTCCGGATCAACCACTGCCATGCAACACGGGGATTGCGGATGATCCGTGTCACTTGGGCCATGCCCTCTACCGGGCGTCCATCGACGAACTGTGCCAATGGAAAGACATGCTTGCGCTCACCCTTCAGCAGGCCAATCACCGCGCCACGCCGCTGCCAGTCGTGCAGGGTCGACCGTTTCGTGCCAAATGTCTTTTCGATCTCGGCCGGCCCCGCGACAGGACCGGCCCAGTCTTCGAGACGCGTCGGCTCTGCAAAAGCTGCAAGTCTGCGCCTTCCTTCATCGAGATCGATAGGTGCTGGAAGGCCGGAGCCGTGACTGACCTCGACGGACTTGCCAACCGCAAGCGGTGCGAGGCGAACGTCCGCTTCCGCGACGAGACCAGCGACCGCGACCGCGACAGCTTGCGCCAGCTCGCGTTCGTCGGCAACGATCCGGCGTTGCTGGTCGGCGGCTAGACGTGCGGTCGCTGCGGTGACTGCGGCAACGACACGCCCCGTCGCGGCAAGTGCCGTCTTGGAAAGACGTGGATTATGACGGGCGAGGACCTCGACGACATCGGCAATGGCCGCCGGGTTTAAGCCGGACAGGGAGGTTGCTGACGATTTCCTGACGGATGTAACCATGTTCCTGCTCCTATCATCTGCGACGATAAATAGTACAGATTGTCCGGAATGTCTAGATTGCATGACACATTACAACGTGGCAGATAGGTCCGCGGCGGCCATCGCAAGGCTTTCACGGCCGTGTTGCGTGGATCGGCGCGGATCTGATACCAGGCGACCGTTTTTGGTCCCAGGATATTTGGATGCCGCATAAGTTCAGTGAAGACCGCAGGCACAAGATAGCCAAGCAGAAGTTTAAGGTCACGAACTGGGCGGCTTATAATGAAAGCCTTCGCCAGCGTGGTGATTTGACTGTCTGGGTGAGCGATGAGGCGCTTTCTCAATGGTCGGCCCAGCGCCGGACGTCTCGTGGCGGCCAGCCGAAATACTCGGACCTGGCGATTACGATGTGCCTGACCGTGCGTGTTGTTTACGAATTGCCTTTGCGTCAAACCCAAGGCCTGATGCGCAGTATCGCGGCGCTGATGGGAGTTGAAATTACCGTG
>NZ_JBFTZZ010000049.1:0-29911 GCF_056406515.1 Rhizobium sp. P1_B8
CCGAAATCTTTTCGTCGCGCCGCACCAGAGACACTCAGCCCTAGCCACCCATATTCATCGCATCCGCGCCATGGCGCAGTGGAAAGCCGTGACCGCTGCAATTGCATGAGTTTACCGACAAGCGACTTTACGGCCGTTGATCAAACAACGTGACATCGCCTACCCGGACGCCTTCGCCGAACTGACGTCGCCAGCCTGCACCCACGACCCGTACCCGTTCAAGCGGTGGTTGCGCGAGCATGATCCGGTGCATCGCGCGGCCTCAGGCCTCTTTCTGTTGAGCCGCCACGCCGACATCTGTCGCAAGACACTTCCTGTCGGCTTTGTCGGAATCGCCACACAGCCTTTTATCATATCTAGATCATTATCTGAGTTAAGCCGTTGAAATCGGAGGTAAACCCGATCCTCGTCTCAATTGGTATGAGATTTGCGACGCTGCTTCGCGGATCGGCTGGTTCACAGAAGGAGAAAACAGAGTGCAGAGCGATTTCATTCCGGATCATGTTCGGTCCAGTTTGGTGAGGGACTTCAGCTTGTTCACGTCCCCAGGCATGGCACCAACAGCGAACCGAGATCCACACGCAGTTTTTTCTCGGATCCATCGAGAGCCCCACATTTTTTATTCCTCCTTTAACACTCGATACAGGCGGGGTACCTGGGTGATCACGGGCGCGTGCGACCAGCGCAAGGTGCTAGAGGATGTCGAAACTATTTCCAGCCATCGCAGCATCTTCTCCTCGGCACTTGGTGAAAACTGGCCAATGATCCCGCTGGAACTCCAACCATGGGCCCATGGCATTTTTCGTGCACTCTTAGATCCGCAGTTCTCCCTGAGGGGAGTTATGGCATTGGAGCGGAATGTCCGTAAGCAAGCAAGTGCGATTATCGATCTGATCGCTCGGAGCACCGGATGTGGCGTCATGAAAGATTTCGCCCTTCTATTCACAGTCAAAGTCAAAGTCTACCTGGGCTCTATGGGGCTCTCAAACAGCGGATCCGACGAGCTCATTGGTTGGGTGAGCGACTTGCTCCACGGCAATGATGTTAAACGTACCGAAGCGGCCCAATCAATCGTAAGTTTCATCGACGAACTTGCAGCGAGCCGTCGGCAGCAATCGGCTGCCGATTTCACGACATACATCGTGCACGCGCAGGTCCAGGCTCGTTCCCTGACAGATGAGGAAGTCCGGGGCATCGGCGTACTCTTCTTGAGTGCCGGACTCGACACGGTCGCTGCCGCGTTAGGCTTAGACCTGGCCTATCTCGCACGCAATCCGGAGGATCAGGAATCGCTGCGGAGAGAGCCGACCCGGATCGCAACCGCAGTTGAAGAATTGTTGCGTGCCTATTCAACCGTTCAGATTACCGCGTGGCTACGAAAGACGTGGACTTCGAAGGACTGTCGATGCGTAAGGGAGCGTTTCCTGCGCAACGATGATTGCTAACCGCGATTGGCTGACTCGGATCCCCACCTTTCGAATCAAAGAGGTATGTCGCCGATGACCCATCGGGGTCATGTACTCGGGCTCAAATATTTAATTTTGACTGGTCCTAGCAAACTCAACGATGGTGGGAAAAACAATGGACGAAGCCAATATCAGTGAGCTACTCGACCGCGAGGCCATCAGAGACTGCCTCTACCGGTATTGCCGCGGGATTGACCGGGGGGATGAGGCGGCGCTGCGCAGCGCGTACTGGCCGGATGCGCATGACAACCATGGGGGCTATTCTGGACCATCCGAGGGCTTTATCCGACTTGCGCTTGGCATCTTCGAGACCGAGGCGCGCAATGTTCATCAGATAGCGAATATACTGATTGAATTCTCCAGCCCGTCAGAGGCCACGGTCGAGAGCTATTTCACGGCGCTTCAACGTGGACCGGACGCAGGCGGTGAGATACGGCAGGTGCTCCTGTGCGGCCGCTACGGCGATCTGTTCCACAAGCGGGAAGGGGAGTGGCGCATCATAGCCCGAACAGTGATTTACGATTGGATTGAGCAGCAGATCCCACCCGGACTGCCTGACAGCGAAAGGTTCGCATCACGACGGCCAATTGGAGCGCCGCATCCGAATGATCCGATTTATGCGCTTCTCAAAGGCACCAGCCCGAGATGTGGACCAACATCGGAGGCGAATGACCATGATTGATCTGCAACATCCACCGTTTCCTCCCCCTTGTGTCTGCTTAGAGACGATGCGCACAAATGGTTGTCTCTTGATCTTCATATCTGCGCCGCCGACGTGCTCATCCAGCAAGAGCCCGGTGTTGGCGGAGCAATTACGAGAGTACAAAGAGATCTCGTCTCAACGTTTTCCTGAGAGAACGGCCCCAGCGTTGCTTCACTTGTGCAGACGCGTTCCTAAAGAAAGGGTCGGAATGCGGCTCTGCCTCAGGAAAATGCCGACGTTGCATTCCCGGGCTCCTGCAGCGAGGCCCGACACTCAGCGTGCAGAGGAGTTCTCATGAAACAGCAGCTAGGGCGCGTCGTCGTGATCACGGGTGCTGCAGGCGGGATTGGCCGCGCGTTGGTCGATCTTTTTGCCACAGGCGGGGACACTGTCGTCGCCGTAGATCTCCCTGACAGTGGCGTGCTCGAGATGGCACGCCATCTCGAGTATCCGCATCTCTGTCTCGAGTGCGACGTCTCGCGCGAGGAAGACATCCTGTCGCTATACAGTCGTATCGAAGAACGGTTTTTGCATATTGATGTGCTTGTCAACAATGCGGCGGTGGGGCCTGACCTGGTGGCGACATCGAATACCCATGTCGAAGATTTTCAACTCGCCCTTCGGGTAAACCTCGTTGGACCTAATATCATGGCGCGCGAGACAGCGCGACGAATGAAGCCTGGCGGCGTGATCGCAAACGTCGCCTCGGTCGCTGGATTACTAGCCAACCCTCATCGCAACGCATATGCCGCATCAAAAGCGGGCTTGATCGCGATCACAAAAGTGTTGGCATGCGAATGGGCTCCACGCGGCATCCGCGTGTGCGCCGTAGCGCCCGGCTACGTGCGCACGCCGATGATTGCGGAGTTAGAACGCGCGGGCAAAATCCGTTCTGCTCAAGTCAGGAGCCGCATACCAATGGGGCGCATGGCTCGGCCTGACGAGGTCGCTCGGGCAGTTCGTTTTATGGTCAGTGTGCAGGCAGCGTACATTACCGGATCAACGCTGGTCGTGGATGGCGGTTTGATGTCATTCAACCAGCCCGGCGAAGCGCATCCAACAGTGGACAACTCACGCGATGCAGAGCCCCCAAGACGCGTTGAAGGCACCCATGCGCGAATTGCGGTCGTCATCTGTGGTGCGAAAGGGATAGGCGCTGCTGTCGTTCGCCGGTTTGCCGAACGAGGCGACACTGTGGTGATCGTCGACAAAAACGGCGAGGCAGCGGCAGATTTGGCGAGTTCGCTTGGTGACAAGCATCTGGCAATATCGGCAGACGTCACCCGAGAGAGCGAGGTCGTCGCACTGTTTGACGAACTGCGGCAGTGCTACGGCCATATTGACATTCTCGTCAACTGCGCTGCACCAAAGGGCGCGTTTGTCCTATCCATAGAAGACGTTTCGCAAGTTTTTGAACGGGGGCTGAGTGTCAATCTCACCGGCGCCTTCACCTGCGCCCGCGAGGCCATCAAGGTGATGCGACCTGGTAGCGTGATCCTCAACCTCGGAGCCTGCGCGGATTTTCTGCGCCCCGCTTCTCGCCATACCGCCGATGCATACAACGCGGCAATAGAAATGCTCACGAGGTGCATGGCGGCAGAACTAGGACCATTTGGCGTAAGGACAGCCACAATCGTTCCAGGCCATATCCGCACACTTGGCGTCACCCACTGGTCGAAATTCATGTCGAGGTGGGTCGCGCGGCAGATCCCGATGGGCAGGCTTGGAGAACCGGAAGAAGTGGCCGACGCAGCCTACTTCCTGGCTTCGGCTGACGCTTCCTACATTACCGGCTCGATCCTCAATGTGGATGGCGGGTTGACTTCAAACTTCGGGCCGAGTTGCGTCAGCAAATCTGATCTAACTGGCAATCGCCTATGTGATGACGATCGCACGAAGCTGAGGATTCCAGGGAAGTCCAGCACACTCGGGCGCAAAGTGCGTACTGCGGCATTTTTCGATGGAACGTCTCCTTGAATCCGCAGACACGCTCTGCGGTTCAAGGCGAATGGCAGAGGCAGCTTCTCGCGAGATGGCCGCTTACTCGAACATCGAAAGCTGGATTGGCTAAGGCTTTACGACCTGCGTCCTACGTCGGGTCTTTCCGATAGCGAACAAGGAGACTGCATGGAGTTCGCGACATTCATTCTGGCCACCCAGCGCGGCTATCACCAAACGTCGGACAGCGTCATCCACGACGCCATTGAACAAACCGTCCTTTCTGAGCAGGCAGGCTTCGATACCGCTTGGTTCGCCGAACATCACTTTAACAACTACAGCCTGGTCCCGTCGCCGCTGATGATGGTCGCTCATTGCGCCGGCGTAACAAAAAGAATTCGTCTTGGAACCGCTGTCTGCGTCCTGCCGCTTTATCAGCCGCAGCGCTTGCTCGCCGAAATCGGTTTTGCCGATGTAGTTTCGAACGGCCGCCTCGAGCTCGGTGTTGGCTCAGGGTATCAGCAGTTCGAATTCGAGCGCTTCGGCGTCAACATTGATAACGCGCCAGCCGTGTTTTCGGAATATCTTGATATTGTGCTCAAAGGTCTTAGTCAGAAAATCTTCTCGCACAGCGGCCACTTTATGCAGATCCCTCCGACTGCGATCTCGGTCCGAACTATTCAAAAGCCCTCGCCGCCGATCTGGATCGCAACCGGGTCTCCGAGCAGTATGCGGCGGGCTTATCGTGAGAGACATAATCTCCTCGTAACCGCGCTACACAACGGATTGGAAACTTTGGGTGCTTTGCGAGGAATGATCCAGGAGGCAGCAGCTGCCGAGTTCAAGAGCCCTGGCGACGCGAAGATATCATTGCTGCGCTGCTGTTACGCGAGCGATGACGGAGCGGAGATCAACCGCTATCTCGACAACGCGCGTTTTCAGCGCCAGCTATCCGAAGCGCTTCATCAGCGTCGTCAGCAGAGCCACGATGGCTATATGCTGCAGGCAACGCCGACGCAGCAGGATTTGTCTCTCGAGACGATGCAGGAGAACCTGCCGATCGGTAGCATAAATCAAGTCATTGACCGCCTCCTGCAAGAAATCGAAATTCTGAAGCCGGACCAGATTGCGATTCAGACCCAACTGGGAGACCTCGATCAGACTACGATGCTGCGTCAGATAGAGCTCTGGGGAGATAAGATCATTCCAGCAGTCAATAGGTCCCTCAGTCGGTAGCGCCGCCTTAACTAGCGTCGGGCACAGGATTGGCCACGATGGGCCTGGGTTATGCCTCAGTCGACAGGGTGATTTCCCGCCACCTGCTCATGGCGGCGTTTTGCAGTTTTCGATATTCGGCAGTGGGTAGTCTTCTTGCGTTGAAGATGGAACAGGTTTGCGATCGGGCCATGGATGGATATGAAGCGCTGGCATTGCCCTGCCGACTTGAACCGGATCATGCCTCGTTCTCGTCGTCGAACAGCCAGATGCGAATTCTCCGCCGGTTATTCACGCCCTTATGCGAGCGATGCTCAACACTGGGCATGATTTCTCTTCTGGCTGCATTGTAGGATCTGAGCTTGTCGGTGATTATGACACGTGGCGCGACGCACTGGCCCTCCAGTAGCTTTCGCATTAGTCGGAGGGCCGCCGTCTTGTCCCGGCGGCTCTGGAGCAATGCATCGAGAACGTAACCACAGCATCGACGGCCCGCCACAACCAGTATTTTCTGCCTTTGATAGCAACGACCATTTCGTCGAGATGCCATTTGTCGGCAAAACTTCCCCTGGATCGATGTCGGATGGAACGCGCATATTATCGGCCGAACTGGCAGCCCATTCCGCTGCAGTCTCGTCCCTGTCTGGCCAAAATGCTCGACACCCAAGGCTTTGACGCGATGCCCGTAGACGCCACCGATCCAGGCCAGCGTTGCGAGGTGACCATCGATCACCGTGACGACCCCGCAATCTCGCAACAGCGGCGCCAACAGACGCTCAACACAGCTCATCGCGTCGGCTTGTCCTCGCTAGCGGGCACGCTCGGCTACCTGCAACCCGGCCTTCAGCCTGTTTGCCGATATAAAGGCGAGCAGCCCGAAATCACGCCGATCTTCAGCCAGAAGACCCGTTGCCGCAATCGCGTCCGGTGACCACACCTTGGTAGGCGACAACACGGTGGCGTTCGGTCCAGGTTGGCGTAACCAGTAGGCAACAGCGACAACATCTTGCGCCACTGCTCGTGTCACGGGTCGGTTGCTCCAACGGCCGGGTAGATAGACGCAAATAAATAGATGCTCCCGTCTCGTCGCGCAGCCAAAGTCATCTCGTCGCGGTCGCCTTCGCGCTACATGTAGTCGAACGCGAAGCATGATGACCGCCAATTCGTCGACAATAGCGGTTCGAAGGCGCACAGCCCTTCCTGAGCCTACCGATCAGCGGGCGCCGATGGACTGATGGACGCCACCTTCCGGGGCAAGGCTGACCCTGACGGCGTCACGACCAGCAGGAAACGCTCATCCTAGTAGCAAGCATAACTGAGCTGATCGGCTACCCGTAAATAAATCGATCGCACACATTTTCCAGCTTTTCGCGGGTCTGATTGCCTGCCACATCTCGGATAGCGTGAGAGATCGGAGAGGTATACGGCTTGTCCGCCACCCGGTCCTGCGGCCTGAGCACCGAATAGTAGAGCGTGGTCATGTTCGTGCTCAGGGAGGCGGAAGACGCCTGATGGCCGCCGACCTTCACCTCGCCGCCTTGGCAAATGTGGTTGGCAGGGTGGATGGTCCACGAAGCGATCCAGGAGACGCATCGCTCGATCTCGTTCAAGTACGTTATTTCCGGTCTCATCCGTTCTCCCCTTGTCACCTCCGTTCCGCCAGTGCCAGACTTTACAGATCTAGCCGCAGCACACCCTTTGCGCGCGATACGCAGGGGATGAACCGGTGGCTGCGGGCGTCTTTCGACAGGACCGCATCTCTGTGGATCGGCTGGCCTTCCAGGAAGCCGCACTCGCAGGTCCCGCATACGCCGTTTTCGCAAGATGCCATCAATAACACCCCAGCCGCGCGAATTGCCGACAGCGCTGACGTGTCGGTCGGAACCGGAACCTCCGTCCCATTGCGCAGGATGATCGTGAAGGGCTCCGGTGGACTATCGTCGTTTGCGGCGGGCTGGAACGCCTCGAAATGCACCAAACCCTCCGGCCAATTTACGGTGGCTCGCGCGATTGCCGCCATGAAGCCCGGCGGACCGCAGTAATAAACCTGCGCATCGCTTTGACGGGCCGAGAGCAAGGCTTCGATATCCTGTCTTGTCTCGGGCTCGTCGTCGAAGTGAAGTCGCAGTTTGCTACCGTCGATAGCCTTCTCGATCACTGCCAAGAGGGGCGCGACCGCGCGACTGCGGGTGAAGTAGTGCAACTCGAACGGTTTGCCCTGCCGGTTCAAAACGCTTGACATCGCCAGGAGAGGCGTGATGCCGATCCCGCCTGCCAACAGCAGGACCGGCCCATGACCTTCTTTCAGCGGAAAATGGTTGCGCGGCGCAGAAACCGGCAAAACGGTGCCAACGCAAACGGCATCATGAAGCCACGCCGAGCCGCCACGACCGTCCGCCTCCCGCTTCACGGCGATCGTGTAGCGGCAGAGCTCGGCTGCGTCACCGCACAATGAATATTGGCGAACCCGCCCGTCGGGCAGGTGGACATCAACGTGAGAGCCCGGTTCGAAGGCTGGCAGTAGGGGTTTGCGCGGATGCTCGAGTTCGACGACGAACACGTCCCCCGGTTCTTTGCGGGTGGCGACAACCTTCAGCTTCATGATGATACGTGGTGATGCCATGTCGTTCACTCGTCCAACGGAAGAATGGGATCGCCGGGGCGGATGATGCCACCAACCTCGATCGCGCAATTCAGGCCGGAGCGGTTCAGAAGACCGTCGTAAAGCCCGGGAATGCCGAGCAACTCTTCGATATACTTGCAGGGAAAGTTCATCCGCGCTGCCCGAAGAATTGTTTCGCCTACCCGAAAGCGTTTGCCGACAAGATGACTGAGCGGGACGCCGCGGGTGGTCAGATTGCGTCTATGATCATCAGGCGCAAGTGCGGCTTTAAACCCCGGGATCTGTGGCTCACCTTTGGCCATCGCCTCGAGAACCTCGACCTCGATCAGCGTGACGTCGCGAACATCGGGTTTCGGTGAATAGGTTCCAGTGCCAAGATAGTAGCGGTCGCCAACAATTCCACGCCCTGCAATGAGCTGCGCTTCCGCCAGTTCTTCCATTTCGTAGGACGCTGCCGGCGCAATATGGATGTGGAGCACCTTACCCTGCCAAGTCATGCATCTGCCCTATCAAGCGAAGACCATCTCAACTTTGTTTACCGGATATTGGTGCTCGGCTGTGGAATGACAAATCCCAACAGTCATTGCGCCCGTCGCCGCTCTTCCTCAACTTTGGCGGAGAACTGGTCTTCTCGACAGTGCCAGTTTGATGACTTGTTTCTGGTCCAGTTTCAATTTTCATGCGACTGGCGGTCGTCGGGGGAAGGGCCTGTCGTGATTGTCTGGGTTTGGATATGCCGAATGCGACTTCAGAATTCTTCTGTCACTGTCTCAATCGCTATCAGAAGCAGTTGGATCCCCCGTTCAATCTGCCTCGGGCTCAAGGCTGAATAGCCCATGACAAGTCCGAGCCTGTCCTCCGTCACAGTGCCTGGTTGCGGGTCATAAAGAGGTGAGATGCAATAGACGCCAATACCGGTGCGTTGCGCGATTTGCAGCAAGCGTGTCTCGGACGATCTCGGCAATTCGTTGAACCAGACCACGACATGCAATCCGGCATCGGCACCCTCCACCGTAATCCGTTCGCCGAACGCGCGCTGCAGCGCGTTCAACAAAGTCTCCCGGCGATCTCTGTTTAGCCGCCGTACGCGCCGCACATGGCTTTCATAGCCGCCGCTTTCGATCAAGGATGCCAGGGCTTCCTGCTCGGTTACCGATGAATGCCTGTCGAACAGTTGCTTGGCGGTTGCGCATACGTCTTGCAGTTCCTGCGGGACAACGAGATATCCGATGCGCATCATCGGCGATAGCGTTTTTGAAATCGTCCCGAGATAAACGACGTTGCGTCCAGCTTTCAGACTATGGAGTGGAGGCACCGGACTGATATCGTAGCGGTACTCGCTGTCGTAGTCGTCCTCGATCACAAAGGCGTCGTTTTCCCGCGCCCATTCAAGAAGCTGATGACGGCGAGAAATTGGCATGACCCCGCCGAGCGGAAATTGATGGGAGGGGGTGACATAGGCTAGCCGGGCTCGCACAGCCTTCAGAAGTTCGGTCTGCAAGCCCTCGCCATCGACAGCTATGGAGACCGGAGAGGCGCCGGTGCTGGCGAAGATCTGGCGCGCCATGCGATAGCCGGGGTTTTCCATAACGAAGTCGCTGCCAGGGTCGAGCAGAAGCCGTGCACAAAGATCTAACCCTTGCTGAGAGCCATTCACGATGATGATTTGCTCCAGCTCGCACCGCAATGTGCGGGCGCGCCATAGATACCCCTGCAATGCTTGCCGCAACCGCAAAGATCCCCGCGGGTCGTCGTAGGCCAAGCGGACCGGTCGCTGAGCGATGACCGCGTTGACGGCTTTCCTCCACGCAAGCGCCGGGAAATCGGACGGGGCGAGATCGCCATAACGGAAATCAATCATGACGGAGCTCGGCAGATAATCCAGCCACGGAGGTGTCGCCTTAAGTCGTTCGCCATAGGCCGACAGGCGCTGAGCACTCTGTTGCTCCCGCGTGGCAGCTCTCAGGCGGTGTCCGAAGGGCACGCCAGTGACCCGCGGTCGGGCTCCCTGGCGCAGTTCCACGAAACCCTCCGCCGAAAGCTGCTCGTAGGCGACCGTCACCGTCGTTCGCGAAACGCCAAGCTCGTTCGCCAGATTTCGAGATGACGGCAGTTGACCACCGGTGTCATAAACGCGGCTCACGATCTGATCCTTGAGCGCCTCGTAGATCTGGCGCGCGCCCATCTTCCTTGCGCGATCAGCTGTTGCCTGACTTGCTAACTGGACCATTTTCTTTCCGCATAACTGGCTATTTCTTGCGGACCAGTATGCTGCCACTGTGGTCGAAAGCAAAGAGGATAGCGCGAAGCAATGACTGGCAGCGGCGAACACGGCGATTTTCAGGACCACTCCGAACCGTCGCAGGGCGTGCAGCTTGGGTTTGATACCCGTGCAATCCATCACGCGTTCGATCCGGCTGGGTTCTCGAGAGCGGTCCAGCCTCCGGTCTTTATGACATCGACCTACGGCTTTGAGAGTGTGGCGGCAAATGACGCGGCGGCAGCGCTGGGCGGCAGGCTCTATGCCCGTGAATATAACCCAACGACCGAAATTCTCGAGCGAAGGCTTGCAAACCTTGAAGGAGCCGAGGCGGGTCTCGTGGTGTCGACCGGAATGGCCGCCTTCGGCACCCTGGTCCTGTCACTGTTGTCGCAAGGCGATGAGCTTGTGGTGCACAAGACGCTTTACGCCAATACGGTTGCCATGGTCGAGCAAGGTCTGCCTCGCTTCGGCATCAAGGTCGTCTCCGTTGACCTTTCGGATCCGCGCAATCTCGACGCGGCAATCACGGAGAAAACCCGCCTGGTCTATTTCGAGACCCCCGTCAATCCGCTGAGCGCTATTCTCGACATTTCGGCAATCGCAGAGCGAGCCCACAAACGGAACGTCAAAGTCACGGTCGATAGCACATTCGCCTCGCCAGCCTTGCAACGCCCGATCGAGCACGGCGCCGACATCGTGCTGCATTCTCTGACAAAATACATCAACGGTCATGGCGACACACTCGGTGGCGCCCTGCTGGGCGACGCGGAAACGCTGAATACATTGCATGAGACCGGCCTGCGCTACATCACCGGGGCGACGTTGTCGCCGCACTCCGCGTTCCTCATCATGCGCGGCCTGAAGACGCTGTCTCTGCGGATGGCGAGACATAGTGCTTCGGCGCTTTCGATCGCGCGCATGCTCGAGGCGCATCCCGCCGTCGCCTGGGTGAGTTACCCGTTCCTGGACTCCCATCCCGATCAGACGATCGCCCGCAAGCAAATGTCTGATGGGTCCGGCATGCTTGCCTTCGGCCTTCATGCTGGGTTCGACGGTGCCAGGACAATGCTCGACCGGCTACGGTTGCTCACGCGCGCTGTAAGCCTGGGTGACACCGACAGTCTCATCTATCATCCAGCCAGCATAACCCGGGCGCGCCAGTCGATCAGGAAAGACGCACACTTGATCGAAGGGGTCGGGGAAGACCTCCTCCGTCTCTCTGTCGGCCTTGAGGATGTTGGCGATCTGATCGGCGATCTGCGTCAGGCCCTTCAGGTCCTATGACGGAACTATAGCATCGCCATTCAAATATCTCAGCGAACAAGACGACTATCGGGGCATGGAATGACCTTTTTGAGTGGGCTATCTGCATTTCCTATCGCGCCCATGGACCGCGACGGCAAGATTGACGCCGAAACACTCCGCAAGCTGATTGCCCGTCTTGCCGCGGCCAAGGTCGATTCCATCAGTCTCCTCGGCAGTACCGGCACCTATATGTACTTGTCACGGGAGGAATGCCGCCGGGCTCTTGCGCTAGCGGTCGAGGAAACCGGCGGTCGCATACCAATTGTCGTGGGAGTCGGTGCTTTGAGAACCGACGAGGCCGTCAGGTTGGCTCAGGATGCCAAAGCTTTGGGTGCTACCGCAGGCCTGCTTGCCGCCGTCTCCTACGCGCCCCTCACCGTGGATGAAGTCTTCGAGCATTTCTCCACCGTTGCCCGCGAGAGCAAACTGTCAATCTGCTCGGATCGAGCCGTACTTCCCGCTATCCCACGGTATTCCGCGCGGGACGATCGACTGATTTTGAGCGGCATTATTTTCGTCTTGCGCAACGGGCTACGGTGGCGCGACGCCCTCAGGGAATATGGCCCGCACAAGACGATCTACAACCGCTTCATCCGCTGGAGCAGGCTCGGCGTGTTCAACCGCTTTTTGCCTAACTGACCGCCAAATGGGGCAAGCCCGAGCCGCTGATGATCGACGCTACCCACTTGAAAGCCCACCGCACCGCAGCCAGTCTGCTAAAAAAGGGGATGTTCCCCGACGTATCGGACGCACCAAAGGCGGATTGAACTCCAAGCTGCATGCCGTCTGCGATGGCATGGTCGACCGCTCATCCTGCTTCTGAGCGACGGGCAGATGAACGACTACAAAGGGCAGCGAAAATGCCCGCCGCCTTTCCCAAAAGGCCAAGACCCTATTGCCGACAAGGGCTATGACGCCGACTGGTTTTCGGCACGCCTTGGCCGCATGCAAGATCACGGCCTTCATTCCATCTCGGGCAAACCGCAAGATCGTCATCCCACATGATTCGGCGCTCTACAAAGAACGCCACAAGATCGAAAACATGTTCGGCAGGCTCAAGGACTAGAGGCGGATTCACACCCGATACGACCGCCGCGCACACACCTATTTCTCAAGATATGCATCGCTGCAGCCGATCGCCGACCCCGCCGATCCGGATTGAAGCAGGGTTGCCAAGCGCTTTTAAATTATGAGTTTCTGTCTCTGATCCGGGTCGCGATCCGCTCATCCACGCTCTGCTGTCGCCGCTCGAACGAGTGTAGGTTTTTGACGGAAATTTCCGAAGCAGATCACGCGTTAATGGGCACTTGTGAAGGAGGGAAGGAGGAAACGATTCTTCGCGAGGTTTCCCTCGATGGCGCCATCCCCGAGATAGCCAATAGCCACCAAGCGAGTGTTTCCACTTTACTAGCCATATGCGCCAGCTCGGGAACCAATGCGGGCGGCGTGAGTAAGGGTCCGGGTCGTAGGTTTGACACAGCACTTCGGTGCCTCTGCGCGGCCCACTCCTTCTGTCGAAGTTTAACTAGCCCCGCCTCTCGTGACGGGGCTTCCTTTTTTGGAGGTCGACTGGACCCAATCGTCGAGCAGCGGACGCCAGGGATGCGGCTGACGCAAGTGGATGCCTGAACTAAGTGCAATGCTCAAGCCTCCAGACGGGTGCGCTCCGGTGGCGATCGCTGACCAGACCTGTCTCCTGGACGCGAAATCAGACCTCGGAGCTGCGCCCATCTCGTTTCGCGAGGGCCAAAAGGCCGCACTGACCATGCTGCGTCGTCCACTATGTCAGGGACGGCGTGGAACCGGTGCTGGGCATGCGCCGACGTCATCCGGAACCGTACGAATGTATTCGCCGCACGCCGAGTCTCATTCTGATTGATCCTCGTCCTCGAGCGGAGCCGGATTGAGTTTGCACTGCTGGATGTAGAATTGGGTGGTTTTCCAGTTGATTCTGTTCATGATGCGCGCACGTATGAAACTCTCTTCGCAATCTGCTTTTTGAGCCTGCGCATTCAGTCTTTTCAAATAATTTTCCTTGACTGCGACGTTGCAGACCTCTTCCGGCTCGCCAGAGGCGATCTCCAGTTCGTTGGGCCACGTGCCGTCCAAGAGCGAAAATCCTACACAGGTCGGCGTCCACACTATAATCTGCAAAGCTGCGTGAGCGTTGAAAGTCAGGTATATATCTGGACTGTAGGAAAGCATGCAGACCCACAGGCTGTTGACGCCCAGTTGTCGGCACAGTCCGCTCCCCACGGCGTTTCCGTAAAGAGTGAGGGCCTGGCGAATTGGAACCTGTGCCAAGGCTTCGCTCGCATAGCTGCAACAGAGAGCGGAGAAGAGCAAAAAAAATCCGCTTATCCTTTTCATGCGCGACATGGTAAAACGCAAATTAGGATCCGGCATGGTGGTTCCTTCAACAGTTCGAACGATTGCGTTGTCCCGCAATCTAGATGGCGGCGTCGCTCCCGCCGCCTCGCAATCCCTTACAAGATCTATGCCATGCGCGCCGATGGAGCTGACGAACATTATTTGCTGCAATTTCAGTTAGGTGGGCGAAAAAACTGAATCGGGGAGGAAGAACGCGTGTCGCGAAGCCGACAAAGGTGACGATGTCGTAAGTTGATTGTCATCAACCCTATCCCAACCGAAAAACGCTGTTGGCTAGTCCTGGTGAGATCATGGATGATGATCAAGCGCCACGCCGAGGGATCCCGTGCACCAGGAAGGGGTAAGTGCCGTGCTGTTCCGCCCCGGTCAAAAATACTCCGGCCTCATCCTTGCAGGGATGACGTCCTTAGGCAGTGGTGTAGCTAGATTGCGCTGGTCATCAGTGTTTTCCGGTAGGGTTGGAAGATGATGAAGGCATCGCAGTTTTTGGAGGCGCAGAAGGCGTTCATCTTGAAGCAGGGTGATGAAGGTGTGTCGGTTGCTGAGATCTGCTGGAAAACGAGGATCAGCCAGGCTACTTACTTCAACTGGAAGAAATAGTACGCTGGCATGTTGCCGGCGGTTCCCGAAGACTTTCCTACCATCTTTCGATGTTCCTGCAGTGCTGGTTCACACCTGTTGAAGCCTTTGTAACGGAGCCGTCCTTTGTTGGCGTCGCACCGATGTCTTCCATGATTTTTTCCAACCGCTCGCCGACCTGATTTGCAAGCGTTCGACTGAGACGGCGCTTCCATCCTGACATATAGCAACCCGAAGGACGTGGATTTCAAAGGAGGCACTCGAAGCTGCCCGTCTTCAGTCCAAGCCCTTACTTGAGTGCGGCGATCAATGTCGATTGCAGCAAGACGTCACTCCACTAGCGGGCGCCAATGACGATCGCAGGAAGGATTGGCTTCTCCGGAGGCAAGGGTCGTCCATTCCTTCACCACGTCAGACCTGTACTCCATCGCACAAACTGCTAGAAAGAGCGCCCGCGGAAATTGGAGAAATCGTCGGCTACCGGACGCGGACGGTAGCGGTGGAACTAGAAAACCGTTTGTTTTCCGGCCGCCAGAAGGAAGCTCAAAGACATGAACATGGCCTCGAAGATTGCGAAATCCCCTGTTTTCCCATCCATTGGCGCCCTGCTTGCAGAGGCTCGTCAGGCTCGCGGCTATTCTTTGGACGACCTCGCAGAAACCACTGGTCTGACTGTGGCCGAGCTGACAGCTCTTGAGAGCGACGAGGATTTTGATGCTTCAAGGATAGGAAGGACCGCGGCCGCTCTAGGAGTTTTAGACAAAATTTGAAACACGCGTCGCGCTGAAGTCGTTACGCAGCTGCCATAAGGAGGGTGCCTGCCGATGGTGGAAACCCGGCCACGCGATCATCGCAGCACGGTGATCAACGAGCGATCTCACCGCATTTATTCCTCCACCAATCGCAACACTGGCGACGCGCCATATGCGCGGTACGTCTTGAGGTCGACTTGAACCATCGGGCCACGCGGCGTGTGCATGGTGAGGGTGCTGATATCGACGTCAATACCGGATTTGTGTACGTCGCGGATTGCGTCATTCATTTGTTGAAGCGCTGTACCGAGTCTTTCCTCAGCATGCTTCTGTCTCGTGAGGTAAGGTGTCATGGTTGACCTGATTGTTTGCTGCTTGTGTCGCTTATGCGTTTATTCGGGATGGCGCTACATATAGATAGGCGTTTCGGGCATACCATCGAGCATGCTCCTCTTTAGTCTAGGAATGGTGGCCCGTCGCCAAGTAACTGCTATGGCATTTCGGCCTTTTTGACTTTCGGATTATTCCGTCCAAAGGGCGGGAGGCGGGACGAAAATATGCCTCCCGATCGTTGGGAGAGCTCCGTTATGGCTCCAGCACCAGCGCATCCCATTTGGCATTGACAGTTCTTCGCTCTCGACATGGCTTTAAGCTTGTTGCGCCACATAGAACGCCATGCTGAAGTTTTTATTTCGTCCAGTCGGCGCCATTTCAAAATCAGATTCCACGATTGAAAGAAATATTGGCATCATGTCATTATCTAAAGTTCATAAAATCGATAGACTAAGACAACAAACAAAGGTGTCGCCGGCATGAAAATTCTGGGTCTTGCGGGAAACGTAAAACGACCATCGCGAACTGCCTCTCTAGTGGAAGCAACCGTGTCGGCAGCCACAGCGAAGCTAGGTCTCGACGGGCGAACTATAGAACTGGTTGACGCTGCCCCCATTCTCTTCAAGGCGCTTCGATCCGATCGGCTGGATGCGGAGGGGCGGGCGATCATCGACGCAGTCGAGGCGGCTGATGTGCTGGTTGTCGGGTCGCCGGTCTACCGGGCGTCGTATACAGGCGCCCTCAAGCATCTTTTCGATCTTGTCGACTACCGCGCACTTGCCGGAAAGCGGGTCATTCTCGCTGCCACAGGCGGCACACCGTTGCACGGCTTGATGACTGAACATCAGCTGCGCCCGCTGTTCGGCTTCTTCAACGCCCTGACGCTGCCGACGTCGATCTACGCCACTGAAACCGATTTTGCGGATTATGAGATCACCAGTCCAGTGGTTCGCGAGCGCATCGAGCGCGCCGTTTCAGAACTGGCGCAGGTCCTGCCGGTCTCCGATCACACCGCTGCCGCTCGCGCTCATGGAAACCGTCCAGCGCTCGTCGCCGCGTCAGCCTAGCCGTTCCAAGAGGGAGTGTATCATGTCCTATGCCAGCAGAGAGCCGGTCAAATTCGCCTACTGGGTCCCCAATGTTTCGGGGGGCCTCGTCATTTCCAACATCGAGCAGCGTACGAGCTGGACAATCGACTACAACAGAAAACTGGCGCAGATCGCCGAAGCCAGCGGTTTCGATTATGCGCTGAGCCAGATCCGATTCACGGCCGGCTATGGCGCCGAATTCCAGCATGAATCTGTTTCCTTCAGCCATGCGCTGCTGGAATCGACGACGACACTGAAGGTGATCGCTGCAATCCTGCCCGGACCATGGAACCCAACACTGGCGGCCAAGCAGATTGCGACGATCAATCACCTCACCAATGGCCGTGTCGCCGTCAATGTCGTCAGTGGCTGGTTCCGCGGCGAGTTCCACGCGATTGGCGAACACTGGCTGGACCATGACGAGCGCTACCGCCGATCGGAGGAATTCATCCGCGCACTGCGCGGTATCTGGACCGAAGACAATTTTACGTTCCACGGCGATTTCTATCGCTTCAACAATTATTCGCTGAAGCCAAAGCCGATCGATCCGCAGCCGGAAATCTTCCAGGGCGGCTCTTCTCGCGCTGCGCGCGACATGGCATCGCGTGTTTCCGACTGGTATTTTACCAACGGCAACACGCCAGAGGAAATCAGCAAGCAGGTCGCCGATATTCAAGGTAAGGCAAAAGCCAACGGCCACTCGGTGCGCGTCGGCGTCAATGCCTTCGCAATCGTGCGCGAGACTGAAGAGGAAGCCCGCGCCGTTCTGGCCGAGATCATCGAAAAGGCGAATCCCGAGGCCGTCAAGGCTTTCGGCCATGAAGCGAAAAATGCCGGAAAATCCTCGCCGGAAGGTGAGGGGAACTGGGCGAAATCCTCTTTCGAGGATCTGGTTCAGTACAATGATGGTTTCCGCTCCAATCTCATCGGCACACCCCGCCAGGTCGCCGAGCGAGTTGTCGGCCTGAAGCGCGCCGGCGCCGACCTCATCCTTCTCGGCTTCCTGCATTTCCAGGAAGAGGTCGAGTATTTCGGCAAGTACGTCATCCCGTTGATCCGCGAATTGGAAGAAGCCGAAACGGCGACGGCAGTCGCCGCCGAGTAATCGCAACATGTCGAGCGGCCGGAAAGCCGGCGGCCTCAACAATGACAGGCCAAGAACCGGGTGGTTCGTGGAGGGATAGCGTGCGCCTGTGAGTCCAGCTGGGTTCGTGGCGCGCCATCGAAAGCAGGGGCGTGCACACTATGACATCTGCCTACGGGGGCTTGGGAGCGGAGCCGTTTCCGCCGGACGTTCAGGAGCACTTGGCAGGCTTGGACAGAGGAACACGCGCGGCCTGGACGTCGCCCATTGAAGCCGGCGCAACGGACGGCATCGTTCTGGAGCTGGCCGGCATCGATCTGTCCTTCGGTGGCGTCGTCGCCCTGAAGGATATCGATATGTCCGTACGGCGCGGCGAAATCCTCGCCATTATCGGGCCTAACGGTGCTGGCAAGAGCTCGATCATCAATGTGATCAGCGGCGTATACCGACCCGATCGCGGTTATGTGTGGCTCTCCGGGCGGCGCCATGCCCAGGTCCCGACGCAGAAACTTGCCCGTCTCGGCATTGCTCGCACGTTTCAAAACCTGGCCTTGTTCAAGGGTTTGAACGTTCTCGACAATGTCGTGGTTGGACGAGCGCACAAGACGCGGTCTGGCTTCGTCGAACAGATCGTTGGCCTCGGTCGAGCCCGCACGGAACAGAGGGATGCCCGCAGTCGGGCTTTGGAGGTGCTCGAGTTCCTCCACCTTTCGCATGTTGGCGATCGTCTGGTCGGTACACTGCCTTATGGTCTGCAAAAACGGGTGGAATTGGCGCGCGCGCTGGTGGCCGAGCCCGATATCCTGCTGCTCGACGAGCCGATGGCCGGCATGACGGCAACGGAAAAGAACGAGATGGCCGATTTCGTGGGCGCCGCACGCGATCGTTTCGGTACGACAGTCGTGTTGATCGAACACGATATCGGGGTCGTTATGGACCTCTCCGACCGGGTCGCCGTGCTCGACTACGGTCGCAAGATCGCCGATGGAACACCCGACGAGGTCCAGCGCGAACAGCGCGTGATCGATGCCTATCTTGGTGTCGCCCCTGGGAACGAAAACGGGGAGGGCATCTGATGGCTGATTTCGACTGGTTGTTCTTCACCGAGGTCCTCGTCGGCGGCCTTCTCTCGGGCGTGATGTATTCACTGGTCGCGATCGGTTTCGTGCTGATCTACAAGACATCCGGCGTCCTCAATTTTGCGCAAGGCGCGATGCTCCTGTTCGCGGCGCTGACCTTCGTGAGCCTGACGGAACGCGGAATTTCCTTCCCGCTCGCATTCGCGATCACCTTCGCGATCATGATCGTCATCGGAATTGCCGTCGAGCGCACGGTATTGCGGCCGCTGACCAACAAACCACCGATCACGCTCTTCATGGCGACGCTCGGCCTCTCCTACGTCATCGAGGGGGCTGCCCAATTGATTTGGGGTACGCAGGTGCATGGCCTTGATCTCGGTATCGAGGATGTACCGTTCGACGTCGGTGGTGTCTACATCAGCCAATTCGACATCTTCGCAGCGATCGTTGCCGCCTCCATGGTGCTGCTGCTCTCTGTCTTCTTCCGTTACACCCGCATCGGGCTTGGTTTTCGCGCTGTCGCAGACGATCAGTTCGCGGCGCTCGCCGTCGGGTTGAGGCTGCCATGGATCTGGGCGGCGGTCTGGGCCGCTGCAGGCCTGGTGGCGCTGGTCGCCGGTCTGTTGTGGGGAGCCCGCGTCGGAGTGCAATTCTCCCTGTCGCTGATCGTTCTAAAGGCCTTGCCGGTTCTCGTCCTCGGCGGGTTCGATTCGATCCTAGGCGCGATCGTCGGCGGATTGTTGATCGGTGCGTCTGAGAAGCTGGCCGAAGTCTATATCGGCGAATATTATGGCGGCGGTATCGAGGGCTGGTTTGCCTATGTCATCGCGCTCGCCTTCCTCCTCGTTCGCCCTTCCGGCCTGTTCGGCCAGAAGCTTGTGGAAAGGGTCTGACCGATGTCCACGATCACCGACAATCTCCCGGTATACCGCTTCCCCGCGCGCTGGGCGACGCCCTTGACATGCCTTGCCATCGCCTATGTCGTGGTGCCGCTTGTCGGGTCCGCCTATCTGTTCGAGGCCATTCTACTTCCGTTCCTGGCGCTCAGCCTCGCCGGCCTCGGCCTCAACATCCTGACAGGTTATGCGGGGCAGGTGTCGCTCGGAAGTGCCGCCTTCATGGCTGTCGGTGCCTTCGCCGCGTTCAATTTCAATCTTCGCGCCGACGGTCTGCCTTTAATCGTCAGCATGGTGCTTGCTGGTTTCGCAGCGGCCGGCATCGGCCTGGTGTTCGGCCTTCCCAGCTTGCGCCTCAAGGGCTTTTACCTTGCGGTATCGACGCTTGCCGCGCAGTTTTTCGTGCAGTGGGCGCTGACCAAATTCAGCTGGTTCTCCAATGAGTCTGCATCCGGCGTGATCGATGCGCCGCAGCTTTCGGTCTACGGCTTAGTTTTTGATGGCCCAGTCGGACGATATTATTTCGCGCTGACGGTGGTCGCCGTTCTCACTTTGCTGGCCTATCGCTTGGTGAATTCGCAGACCGGCCGCAATTTCATCGCCGTGCGCGACAATGAGACAGCGGCACGGATCATTGGCGTGCCAGTGCTGAAAACCAAGCTTCTGGCCTTCGCAATCTCCTCCTTCATCATCGGCATCGCCGGCGTCCTGTGGGCGTTCGCCTATTTGCGCACCGTCGAGCCCGCCGGTTTCAATCTCGACCGATCGTTCCAGGTCCTGTTCATCGTCATCATCGGCGGACTTGCCTCGATCCGCGGTGCCTTTTTCGGAGCGGCGCTGATCGTCGTGTTTCCGTTGGTCCTGTCACGGCTTGGCTCCTTCCTGCTCGGCGATATCTTCAATTCGGGCGTGCTGGATATGAGCCAGCGCATCGTGCTCGGCGCGCTCATCATCCTCTTTCTGATCCTCGAACCGGATGGGCTCGTCGCCCTTTGGGATCGGATCCGAAAACGAATCGGCGCCGCCATCGTGCGGTCCTGATCGAAACGGAGCCATTAAGGCTCTGAAATGCCACCAGCCTTCGTCAGATCAACCCGGACCGGCGCCTTGCCCCGGTCGATACCCGGAGTATGTCCAAAAATGACCATCCTTGCCAAATTCAAGATTGCGGCTCTTGCCGCCGGCATCACCTTCACCGTGGCCCTACCTATTGCCCATGCTGACGAACAATATTTCCCTCTCCAGAGCTATCGCGTCGGCCCCTATGCTGCCGGGGGCACCGGCTTCTTCGGTGGCTTCATCGATTATCTGAACCTGATCAACACGCGCGACGGCGGCGTCAACGGCGTTAAGCTGACATGGTCGGAAGCTGAAACGCAGTATGAGGTCGAACGTGGCGTCGAAGCGTACGAGCGCCTGAAGAGCAACCCGAACGTTGCCGCCTGGAACCCGCTTTCCGTCGGCATTGCCTATGCGATGATAGATCGCATCACCGCCGACAAGGTGCCGTTGATCACCATCAATCATGGCCGCACGGATTCGACCGATGGTCGCGTTTTCCCTTATGTCTTCCCGCTACTGCTCAATCCCTACAGCGAAACTTCCGGCATCGTGAACTATATCGCTTCCAAGGAAGGCGGGCTTGGAAGCCTGAAGGGCAAGAAGATCGCCGTGCTCTACCACGGCTCGCCCTATGGCAAAGAGACAATCCCCATCTACGATCTGCTAGCGAAGAAATACGGATTCGAGCTGCAGCAGATCGAGATGCCGCATCCAGGCAACGAACAGCAGTCGCAGTGGCTGACGATCCGGCGCGCCAAGCCAGACTACGTCGTCCTGCGCGGTTGGGGCGTGATGAACCCGGTTGCGCTGAAGACCGCAGCCAAGGTTGGCTTCCCAGCGGATCACATTATCGGAAACGTCTGGTCCAATTCAGAAGAAGACGTCATCCCCGCTGGTGATGCAGCCAAGGGCTATACGGCGATCACCACACAGGCTTCGGGAGCTGAATACCCGGTCGTTCAGGAGATCGTCAAAACGATCTACGACGCCGGCAAGGGGAACCTGGAAGACAAGAAGCGTATTGGCTCGGTCTACCACAACCTCGGTATCGTCAACGGCATCCTTAATGTCGAGGCGATACGCATCGCACAGGAGAAGTTCGGCAAGCGGACGCTCACCGGCGACGAGGTCCGCTGGGGCTTCGAACACCTTCAGCTCGATCCGGCGCGTGTCGAGGCGCTCGGCGCCAAGGGCCTGTTCCACTCGATCAATGTCACCTGGGACAACCATGAGGGCAACGGCTACGTGACTTTCCAACAGTGGGACGGGAAGAAGTGGAACGTCGTCTCTGACTGGATCGCGCCGGACTGGGCACTGTTGCGGCCCATCATCGAGAAGTCTTCCGAAGCCTACGCGGCCGAGAAGGGCATCAAGCTGCGCACGGCGGCGGACGCCGAGGCGGCGACCAACTGATCCCTTCAAGCCGCGCCTGATAACAGGCGAGGCTTGAAGAACCGGGCGCGAGGGTGGTGCCTCCCTCTCCAACCTCGCGCCTTCTCTCAATCCGGCCTTTTAAGGCAAGAGGAACACGATCATGCCTCTGGAAACCACCCTGCTTGCGGTCGATGGTCTGAAGGCGACGTACAATAACGCCATCACCGCGCTCGACGGCGTCGGTTTCCACCTGGCGCGCGGTGAAATCCTGGCGCTCCTTGGCGCTAACGGTGCGGGGAAGACGACGACACTCAAGGCGTTGTCCAATCTGCTTCCAGCCGAACGTGGTCAGGTCGTTTCCGGCAGCATCTGCTTCGACGGGCTCGATGTCCTGCGCACAAGCCCTGCTGCACTGGTGCGTGCCGGTCTCGTGCAGGTGCTTGAAGGTCGCCATTGCTTTCGCAGCCTGACAGTCGAGGAAAACCTTGTCTCCGGTGGGCTTGGCCGCGGCAGCACGCGCGCTGAGATCGCCGAAGATATCGAGAAGGTCTACACACGTTTTCCCAGGTTGAAGGAAAAGCGTCGTGCACTTTCCGGCCTGACCTCTGGCGGCGAGCAGCAGATGACGGCGATCGGCCGGGCGCTGATGTCGCGGCCGCGCCTTCTAGTTCTCGACGAGCCATCCATGGGATTGGCGCCGATCGTCGTCCAGGACATTTTCCGGACGCTGCGCCACCTCAATCGCGAAGAGGGTCTTTCCATCCTTTTCGCGGAGCAGAACTCCGCAATCGCACTGAAATATGCCGATCGCGCCATCATTCTCGAAAACGGCGCCACGGTGCTGACCGGTGACGCACAGGATCTGCGCGGGCGCGATGATATCAAGTCTTTCTACCTCGGCAAGAGAGCCGTGGCTCCCTCCATCCCGGCCGTTGTCGGCTAACCACAATTCAAGAGGAGACACCACCATGACCCTTTCCACTATTAATACCGAGTATGCCGCAAAAGCTGTGCCCCCTGTTCCGCGCCCGTCGGAACCAGCCCACATCGTCAAGACTGATGCCGAAGCGATTGCCATCGCGAAGACACTTGCGGCAGAGTTCATCAAGAATTCGGCCGTGCGCGACCGCGACCGCATCTGGCCGGTGAAGGAACTGGACGCGTTTTCACAGAGCGGGCTTTGGTCTATCAACGTGCCCAAGGCCTTCGGCGGTCCCGAAGTCTCTTATGCAACGCTTGCGAAGGTCATCGAGATTATCTCGGCGGCCGATTCATCCATCGGCCAAATAGCGCAAAACCACCTGGGCGTCGTGGCCGCGATTCGGACGGTTTCGGACCCAGCCCAGCAAAAGCTGTTGTTCGCGGAAGTGCTGAGGGGCACGCGCTTCGGCAATGCCTTCTCCGAATTCGGATCCAAGCGCGCAGTGGATTTCGAAACCAAGTTCATCGATGCCGGCGATCATGTCGTTGTCAACGGCCAGAAATTCTACTCATCGGGGGCGTTGCTCGCGCATCTGGTGCCGATCGTTGCACTCGATAGCGAGGGCAGAGCCTGGTATGCGATTGCCGAGCGCGACGCGCCAGGTTTGACTGTCATCGACGACTGGTCCTCCTTCGGCCAGCGTACCACGCTGTCGGGGACGGTCCTGCTTGACAATGTCAGAGTGCCGAAGACGCACGTGGTGCCCGGCTACAAGGGGTATGAGGTGCCAACTGCGGACGGAGCGATCTTCCAGATTATCCAAGTGGCGGTCGATACCGGTATCGCGCAGGCCGCGATAGACGAGACCGTTAGCTTTGTGCGCACCAAGAGCCGCGCCTGGGTGGATTCCGGCGTCGACAACGCCTGGGATGATCCCTACACGATCCAGGCGATCGGAGACTTGACGCTACGACTGCATGCGGCGCAGGCGCTGCTTGAAAAGGCAGGTTATGCCATTGATCGGGCGATCCTCGATCCTAACGCGGAAACCGTTGCGGAAGCCCAGATTGTTACTGCCGAAGCGAAGATCCTCTCCACTGAAATTGCGATTGCGGCCACCAACAAGTTGTTCGAGCTGGCGGGAACGCGCTCAACCCTTGCCGAGCACGGGCTTGATCGCCATTGGCGCAACGCCCGCACCCATACCCTCCACGACCCAGTCCGCTGGAAGTATGCTATATTGGGCAAGTATTTCCTGAATGGCGAGAAGCCACCTCTCCATGCCTGGAGCTGAGGTTTCCGATCTGCAAAGCACCCGGTGGTCAGGTGCTTTGCGGATTATGCCTTGCAGCGCTTAGAAGATAGTAGGCGGTTTTCGCCGTCGTCAATGAGTACGCTTCAGAACGCCTCGCGGTCTCGCCGCCAAGGCAATATTTCACTGCTTTAGAAACGACGGCCTCCGATCTTCAGGTCGCGGGGCAGAGCTACTTGTTGAAAGCGCCTGGACGACTGGTTTGCGTGCAACCTCCATCGACGCGCGATCAACATTGTCTGCCGATCATTTTGGAGACGGCTTCCTGTCCCCAACAAAGAACATCCGAACGCCGAGCTGCCCTCCGGCGTTGGTCGCCTTGGCCTTGGATTGCGATAGACAATTCATAAAATGTGAGCTTCTGCGTCTGCCGGCTTGCTCTGGAACCAGTAAAGTTCGTTTCTCCCTCGTCGAGCAGGGACAATGCGGGGCGACGACCCGATCTGCCCTCAATTGCGCGCAAAGACTGTCCGAGTTGCAAGGCTACTTGCTTCCGATGTCACGCGCGGCGCGCCTGCCCCATCCGGCCGGACCCGGGCGCGCCGCGACTTCTCATCAGGTTGCTTCGAGCACCATGTTGAGCGGGGTCTGGGCTGCTCGGCGGACATGAGTGAAACCGCCCGACCGGATTACCTCGGCCAATCGCTTCTCTCCCGCCTGAGCGCCAAGTGCTATTCCCGTCTCCTGCGCAAGCGAGGTTGGAACGCAGATCATCGTCGAGGCTGAGTAGTAGAGCCGTCCAACTGGGTTGATATTCTCCTCCAGCGTATCTCCGGCCATTGGTTCGACCACCATCCACGTGCCGCCCTCCTTCAATGCCTTTCGGATATGAGCCGCAGCGGCTATTGGGTCGCCCATGTCGTGCAAGCAGTCGAAGCAGGTGATCAAATCGAAGTCTCGGCCGTCGAAGTCCTGCGCCCGGCCGATCTCGAAGCGCACGTTCGTCAGGCCATCTGCCCGAGCGTGGGCGGTCGCTGCCGCGATCGAATCCGCATGGAAGTCGTAGCCGATGAACCGCGAATTAGGGAAAGCCTGAGCCATGAGGATCGTCGAGAGCCCATGTCCGCAGCCGACGTCGGCCACAGTCGCGCCCGCCTTCAACTTGTCGACAACGCCATCGAGCGCCGGCAGCCAGTCCTGCACGAGGGCGTTGACATAGCCGGGCCGGAACAGCTTCGCCACAGCGCAGAACATGCAGCCGGCCTGATCCCCCCATGCCACGCCTCGACCGGTTTTGAAGGCAGACTGGACCTTCGGCTGGTTTTCGACCATCGCAGCAGCGGTATCGAACCCTCCGATCAGATTGACCGGGCTGTTAGGCTCAGCAAACACGAGGGCCTGCTCGGGCGTCAGCGAGAACAATCCTCGCTCATGGTGCACATAACCTGAGGCGGCCTGTGCCGACAGCCACTCGCGGACATAACGAGGTGCGCATCCCGAGGCATCGGCAAGGTCGTCGGCCTTCACCGGCCCGATCTCCTTCAGCGTCCTGTATAGCCCCACCTCATGTCCGATCCGGACCAGCGACACGCTGAACGCTCCGCCAAGGTCGCCATGGACGCGGTCCACGAGTTCTTTGAGCCTTGTCTCGTTGACGTCCGTCATGTCGGATCCCTCCTATTTTGTGGCGGCCTCATGCGCGCTTGCGGTCCAAAGGCACGCCAACAGATGAACTCGATACAATCGGATAACCGCATTTAGCTTTACCGATGCGGCTTCCACTCTGCATTGCTTGTGCCAACTAAATTTCGCCGCTAACCCCTTGAGGTTGCTTTATTGTT
Organism: Rhizobium sp. P1_B8; assembly: GCF_056406515.1. Lineage (NCBI taxonomy): Bacteria > Pseudomonadati > Pseudomonadota > Alphaproteobacteria > Hyphomicrobiales > Rhizobiaceae > Rhizobium > Rhizobium sp. P1_B8. The sequence continues at coordinate 26,167 of NZ_JBFTZZ010000049.1, forward strand.
TACTTGCTTATGTTCGATTATGTTGTCGGGTTATGGACATATCGTGTCGCAATCCGCCCCCTGATACACCAGGGCGATGAAGTGGAAGTTCATGGGCTGGGCAAGAACGGGCCAAGGAGGTATCCACGATCGCCCGGAGATTGATATGATCGGGTGCGCGCCCCACACAATCGTCCTAGCAAACTCCTGTTGGAAGCTCTGGGACAAGGTCACCCCACACGCCCGACTGACCAAGATCATCGTATCGCAGGATGCGCTTTACCACCCCCAGGTGGAGCAGCCTTCCGACATTCGGCGAATATGTCCTACTAAACCTCATGGTCCAGCATCTCGGTGATGAGTGGCGTTGGGGGTGAGCCTCGCCAAGGGTCTAGACCGGCGACGCGGGAGTCGGTATTTGCAGAGGCAAGTAGCATTGGCGAAATCTCGCCGAGACATCATCCCAGATACAAGGCTTCCTTAAAGTGAAAAAAGTCCAGCGCAGCTTTGCCGTCGAGTACAAATCAGGTCGGCGAAAACTCAATTCCAAAGCGAACTCGATTTGGGGAGACACCGATCTGAAGTCCGTTGCTCAAGATCTGCAGGATGAGGCAATGCCATTTATGTCTTTAACTCCGCAGGCAAGAAGCAGCGAGATGCTTGTATCCGGAGAAGAACAGGCCGGGCCGTTATTGACACTGCCGATCGGGCGGGAGACAAATGCATCGGCTTTACAGGAGACCACAATGGCCGACGAAAACGCTACGATGATCAATGCTGACACGCCGGCCGCCGCGGCGCCCGATGTGCCGAAAAAAACGCGCAAACCTCGCGCGAAGAAGGTAGTGCCTGAAACGGCCCCAGCAGCCGTTTCTCTGCAACCGGCTGCGGCTTCGGATGCCACCGCTGGAAAGCAGAAGAGAGGACGCAAAGCAAAGTCTGACGAAGGTGCGACGAGCACCAGACGTGCGGCTGTCAAACGTGCTCCGAGAGCGGTACAGGCAGCGACCGCACCGTCGGTGGCCGCAGTTGATGAGTTTGCGGATCTTCTGCAGCTGGAAGAGGAAAATCAAAGACTGCGCAAGCTGCTGGCGGAGAAGCTACGTGCCGAAAATGCCGATCTGCGAAAGCGACTCAACCTCGGTTGATGCGTAGCAGACGGCCAAGCGCGGGCCGCATTCTCATGCTTATAGAAGTGAAGATTTTGGCGGCGGTTCGTTCTGCCGCCAACGTTTTTGCTCGCTGTTTGCATGCGCAGTAGAATCCGAGGTCGATTAAAATGGCGTCTCCATGGAAACTTCTTGCTGGGCTGGTGTCACGGCGACGCGAGCAGAAGCGCTCGGCCGATGATGTGAAGCCGGACGTATTGGCCATCGCCAAGCCGGCTGAAACAGCAACCAAAAACGAGTTGGGCGCCACAGACCGTCCGGCCGACGAAAAGCCAGTTCTTGACAGTCCTTCCGCCGCGGTGTCAGTCGATCCGGATCAATCCGAAGAAACGGCAAGCGCTGTTGATGATCGCGCAGATATCGAAGACGCAAAGTCGGCGGAAGCGGCTGATCCGGCTTTGCCCGATGTGGCCAATACAGCCGGTCGTGCCGCGCCGAAGATCTCTCGAGTTGGCGGTGGTCAAACGCGAAAGCGCAGCATGCGGCGCACCAGAGTGGAAGCGATTGCGGTTGTTGTTCTTCCACCATCTCAAACTATTTCCGCCGCTTCTGAAGATGCAATCAATCTTGATGAAGAGATCAGGCTGCTCCGGGATCAGCTAGCGCGTAAGCTTCAAATACAGAATACACAATTAAAGAGGATGCTGCAGCGCTTTGAGCGCTGAGCGCGTCCATAGATCCACCCGAGACTTTCGTGGACACACGGATAATCTGATAGGCATTAAACAATTCTTCAACTCCAATCTGGCTTTCTCCGCAGCGATACCTAATCTTCCGGCTGGCGTGCGAGATAGGCCATGTCAAAGCCTAGCGTGGCCGCACGAAAAATTGGTCACGCGAATCGCCCTTGAGTTGGGTCCATCGCTCGCTAACGCGGGACCGGCAGACCCCATGTTCGATAGAGGTTATTAAGGGCAGCCGCAGTGTGGCATTCGACTGTCGGCAAGCCGAACTCCTGAAGAAATTTCGCATATTCCAGGTTGCTATTACGGGACTTGAACAGAATCCAATATACCATCCGCCATTTTATTCTGTCTTTGGCCCTTTGGAGAGATCCTGCGCGATCCGGTTGATTGGCAAGAGTGCGCTTGAGATAACGCAAAAAACGTAGCCAGGAATTTGACGTGATGACAATAACACCAGTGGAACGGACTAATCGCTGCGGCATCAGGCGCGAGTAGCTGCCTTCGATAATCCACCGCTCTTCCTGAATCGCCAAATCATGAAGCGCGGCAAACTCTGTTTCCGGGCGCGGCTGCCAATCCGTGCCGGGCAGATAATGAAGTTGGTCGAGATGCACGGCTGGAATACCGAGCTTCTTACACAGGGCGACCGCCAACGTCGACTTGCCTGCGTTTGAAGGGCCAAGAATCGCGATGCGCTCACCCAGCGAATGCAAAGGCAGTATAGGGACACCGTTCGGGAAATTGGGATCGTTAGGTCGTGGGGACATTGACTTCGTTCCTACTTCGCTCCTCGGATCTCGGAGGAGCTGCGGGGAGCATTGTTGCGAAGGGACCGGGCACGGTGCATGACCAAACTTTGATCCTGAGCTGGCTGAGGAGGAGACGGCGAGTACGTGAAATAGATCGACGGCAATGTTCGCAATCGGTTCAAAACCGGCCATCAACCTGGGAAATGGGTTGTTGGACGCAGCTCGATCATAGCCGAAGTTGGCAACCTTGCTTACCGGTAGAAGGAAACTGCGGTCCGGCCTGGCATCAAAAAGAGAACGCCAGATGGCTGGAGTTCGAGCGGGATCATTGGCAAGTCTTCGCCGAGTGCGGAGGAGAAGATGCTGCGACGGCCGGAAAAGGATTCGACATTCTCTAGCACCTTGCGCCGGCCGCATGCGCGGGCGATCAGCCAGGACGCCAACCGGCTCCCGTGTTGCAGGTGGAATAAAAAATCTTGGGCTCTCCACGGACGCGAGCAACGGCTGCGTGGGCCACATGCCGGAGATGTGAACAGATTGAAGTCCCTCACCAAGATGTAGGGAACGTGATCTGGATGGTATAGCTCTTCACTGTGTGTTCTCCTTCTGCAACCACTCCGTCAAAAGTGCCTTCGAAGAAGGCACTTTTGACGTGTCTTCACGAACCAGCGACTTTGGCGAGCGCCCGCTTCTCGCGGCGGCGCTGCACCGAAGAAGCGATGTTCATCGCCTCCCGGTATTTCGCAACCGTGCGGCGGGCAAGATCGACGCCGCCCTTCTTCAGCATGTCGACGATATCGTCGTCGGAAAGCACCGCCTCCGGGCTCTCCTGCAGGATCAGCGCACGGATCTTGTGACGCACGGCCTCGGCCGAATGGCTGTCGCCGCCCGCAACGGCGCTGATCGAGACGGTGAAGAAATATTTGAGTTCGAAGAGGCCGCGCGGCGTCAGCATGTATTTGTTCGACGTGACGCGGCTGACGGTGGATTCATGCATCTTGATCGCCTCGGCGACCGTCTTCAGGTTCAGCGGGCGCAGATAGTCGACGCCGTGCAGCAGGAAGGCGTCCTGCTGGCGGACGATTTCGCTTACCACCTTCATGATGGTTTTTGCCCGCTGATCGAGGCTGCGCGTCAGCCAGTTGGCGCTCTGCAGGCAATC